>JALOSQ010000045.1 GCA_025458335.1 Ideonella sp. | reverse complement strand
CGGATCAGGGCGCTGCCCCAGATGCCGGTGACGGTGCCTTGCTGGGTCTGGACGATGGTGGGCATGGTGTCAGGTCCTCGTGGGAGCCAGGGGGCGCGGCGGGCCGAGGGCGCGACCGAGCGGCCCGGCGAATCGGGCGGACGAAGGATATCGGCGCCGTGCGCTTATCGGCGGCCATCGGTGCCTCGTGCGTGACCCGGTTGGCATCCGGTGTCCCCGAATCGACACATAAGGCCGCCCGACGGCGCGCGTCCCCCGCCCACGGGTGTCTTCGGCCGGGCGGCCGAGGAATTGAGCGCGACGCGTGCCTGGGCGGCGGATCAACGCTCGGACAGCGCGTAGGCCTTCGCCTTGAGCACCGGCTTGAGCAGGTAGCCGAGCACGGTCTTCTCGCCGGTGAGCACGTCGACCTCGGCCGTCATGCCCGGGATGATGGGCAGGCGTTCGCCGAAGCTCGCCTCCCGGGTGCGCACCCGCACCAGGTAGTACGCGTTGCCGCGTTCGTCGGTGACCGTGTCGGGGCTGATGTTTTCGACGGTCGCATCCATGCCGCCGTAGATCGAGAAGTCGTAGGCCGTGAACTTGACGGTCGCCGCCTGCCCGGGCCGGATGAAGGCGATGTCGCGCGGCAGCACGCGGGCCTCGAGCACCAGGGTGTCGTCGAGCGGGACGATCTCGACGATGTCCCGACCCGGCTGCACGACGCCGCCCACGGTGTTGGCGAGCAGACGCTGCACGCGGCCGCGCACCGGCGACCGGACCTGGCTCTTGTCGACCCGGTCGGCCAGCGCCACCGCGCCCTCCGACAGCGTGTTGAGCCGGCCCATCACGTCGGCCAGCTCCTTGCGCGCCTCGTTGCGGAAGCTGAGTTCGGTCTCCTGGATCTTGCGCTGCGCCTCGCCGATCGCGGCCTGCACGCGCGCGATCTGGGCGCCGGCCTGCTCGGCCTCGCCGCGTGCACGCGTGACATCGCGCTCCAACCGCAGGATGTCGACCTGCGAGACCGCGCCCGAGGCCAGCAACGGCCGCGTCTGGTTCAGCTCCTGCTGGCTGAGCTCGAGCGAGCGCTCGGCGGCGCTTCGCCTGGCGCGCATCTCGGCCAGCTCCTGCTGGCGCTGGGCGAGCTGCTGCTGGTTGATCGACAGCAGGGTGTTCAGCTCGGACAGGCGCGCTTCGTACAGGCGCCGCTCCTCGTCCATGATGCGCTGCTCCTCGGCGCCGTCGGTGGCGGGAGGGCGGAAGGCCGTGCCTTCGGCGAGCGCGCGAAGCCGCGCCTGGCGGGCCCGCAGCGCGAAGCCCTGCGCCGCGTTCTCGCGCACGCCCGAGGTGGCGCGCGTCTCGTCGATGCGCAGCAGCAGCTGGTTGGCCTCGACCACCTCGCCCTCGCGCACCAGGATCTCCGACACCACCCCGCCATCGAGCGACTGCACGACCTGCAGTTGGCGGGACGGGATGACCCGGCCCTCGCCGCGCGTGACTTCCTCGACCGTCGCGAAGGCCGCCCACACCAGCAGCAGCACCACCACCGCCAGCGCCACCTGCACGATCCGGCCGGCGCGCTGCGTGGCCGCGCGCGACATCACCGCGTCGGCCTCGAGCTCGAACGGGCGGAAGCCCGCCGGGTCGACGCCCGCGGCAGGCGATCCGGTGGTGCGGCCGGGATCCGGGCCGGGGCTCATGCCGCCCTCGCGATCCGACCGCTCTGCAGAGCTTCCATGATGCGCTCGCGGGGGCCGTCGGCGACCACCTTGCCGCCGTCGATCACGATCACGCGGTCGACCATCGACAGCAGCGAGGTGCGGTGCGTGACCAGCACGACGGTGCGGCCCTGGGCGAATCGCGTCAGGCGCTGGGTGATCTGTGCTTCGGTGGAGAAGTCCATCGCGCTGGTCGGTTCGTCGAGCAGCAGGATCGGCGCGTGGTGCAGCACGGCCCGCGCGATGCCCACCGACTGGCGCTGCCCGCCCGACAGCGATTCACCGCGCTCGCCCACCGGCAGGTCGAAGCCGCGCGGGTGCCGGTTGACCCACTCGGTCATGCCCGCGACCTCGGCTGCCGCGACCACGGCGGTGTCGTCGGCATTGGGCACGCCGAAGGTGATGTTGTCGCGCAGGTTGCCGTAGAACAGCGTCACGTCCTGCGAGACGTAGCCGATGTTGCGGCGCAAGTCGGCCGGGTCGAGCTGTCGCACGTCGATGCCGTCGACCAGCACCGCGCCCTCGGTGGGCTGGTACAGGCCCAGGATCAGCCGCTCGATGGTCGACTTGCCCGAGCCGACGCGACCGATCAGCGCGACCTTCTCGCCGGCGGCGATGCGGAAGCTCACGTCGTCCAGCGCCGACTCGCGCCGGTCGGGATAGGCGAAGCGCACGTGGCGGAACTCGATGTCGCCGCGCAGTTGGGGACGCTGCACCCGCGTCTCGGAGGTCGGGCGCTCGACCGGCTCGGCCATGATCTTCTCGAGCGCTTCGAGCGCCGTGCGGGCGCCCTGGTACTGCATCAGCAGCCCCACGATCTGGCCAGCCGGCGCGAGGGCCCTGGAGGCAAGCATCGTGGCTGCGATCAGGGCCCCCATCGTGAGCTGGCGATCGGCGATCAGGTAGACACCGACCACGACGATGGCCAGCGTCACGAGCTGGCCCAGCGCATGCGTGCCGTACTGCGCGCGGTTGGACAAGGCCCGCATCCGCACGCCGGTGCTCGCCAGAAAGGTGTTGGCGCGCTCCCAGCGCGACTGCACCAGGGCCTCGGCGCCGTGGGACTTGATGGTCTCGATGCCCGTGAGGCTCTCGACCAGCGTGGCGTTGCGTTGCGCGCCGGCGCGCCAGGTGGACTCGGCGAGCTCGTGCAGGCGGGCCTGCAGCACCAGGCCCGCGACCGCGACGATCGCGAACGCCACGACCACCGGCAGCGCCAGCCAGGGCGAGATCCACACGATGACGCCCAGGAACAGCAATGCGAAGGGCAGGTCGATCAAGGCCGTGACCGTGCCCGAGGCGATGAAGTCGCGCACCTGCTCGAATCCGCGCAGGTTGGCCGCGAACGAGCCGACCGACTCGGGGCGACGCTCGAGCCGCATGCCCAGCACCTGCTCCATCAGCGACGCCGAGATCTGCACGTCGACCCGTGCGCTTGCCTCGTCGACGAACCGGCTGCGCAGCAGCCGCATGGCGAAGTCGGCCGCGATCACGATCAGCAGGCCGATCGTCAGCGCCCACAGCGTCTCGACCGCGTGGTTGGGCACCACCCGGTCGTAGACGTTCATCGAGAACAGCGGAAGCGCCAGCGCGAAGAGGTTGATCAGCAAGGCGGCGGCCAGCACGTCGCGGTAGACGAGCCGCTGCGCGCGCAGCGCGCCCCAGAACCAGTGCGCGCCGCGTGACGGGCGCGGCGAGGTCGTGCGCGAGTCGAACCGGAAGGTCGGCCGGACGAACAGCACCAGCCCGGTGTGCCGGCGCGCCAGTTCGTCCAGCGGCAGGCGGGCCTCGCCGCGACCGGACTCCGGCCACAGCAGCCGGGCTTCGCCGGTGGCCTCGTCGCGCCCGACCAGCACGGCGGCACGCCGCCCCTCGAGGATCAGGACCACCGGCAGCGCGGCCTCGTCGAGGCGCCCCAGGGGCAGTCGCTGCAGGCGGGCGGTCATGCCGGCGCGCGCGGCGGCGCGCTCGGCCAGGCCCAGGTCGAGCCCGTCGCGTCCTTCCAGCGGCAGGCCGGCCGACAGCGACGCTCGCGTGGCCGCGATGCCATGGAGCCGGCACACCTCGACCAGGCAGTCCAGCAGCGGGTCCGGCTGGACCAGGTCTTCGCGCAGGCGTTCGGCGGTGGCGGCGGTCATGAAGGGCGGGGCGATGCGACGGGCGGGGTGCCGCGCGCCGGGCTCGTGCCCGGCCCGGTCAGGCGATATCGGCGCAATGCAGCTCGAATTGACCCCGCTGGCGGTCCGCGAAGTAGCGGTGCAGGGTCTCGCGCACGGTGCGGAAGGCGATCGTGTCCCAGGGCACCTCGGCCTCGGTGAACAGCTGCGCCTCGATCGTCTCGGGGCCCGGGGCGAAGTCGGTGTCGAGCAGGCGTGCGCGGTAGAACAGATGCACCTGCCCGGCCTTCACCACGTTGAGCACGGTGTACAGGCCCTCGAGCTCGATGCGGGCGCCGGCTTCTTCCTCGGTCTCCCGCACGGCGCCGGCGGCGGTCGTCTCGCCGAGTTCCAGGAACCCCGCGGGCAGCGTCCACAGGCCATAGCGCGGCTCGATGTTGCGGCGGCACAGCAGCACACGGTCGCCCCAGACCGGCACGGTGCCGACCACGTTGATGGGGTTCTCGTAGTGGATGTGACTGCAGGCCGTGGCGGTGCAGATCGCACGCTCGCGGTTGTCGTCGGCGGGCACCCGGTAGGCGACCGGCGAGCCGCAGACCTTGCAGTGGCGGAAGCTGCGGCCCTCGAACATGCGGTCAGTGTAGCGGCGGGGTGCCATCGCGCGTGGCATGATCCCCGGGGCCCGCCGGGATGGTCCCGCGGGACTGCGAACCGAGCCCGGACGCCGTGGCAGACCGGGCCTGCTAACGATTGCGAGAACATGACGTCGACGCTCCCCGAAACGGTCTTTGCGGCTCCTCCCACGGTCGTCGTGCCGGTGGCCGGCTCGTCACGGGTGTTCCCGGTGCGCCGGATCATCTGCGTCGGTCGCAACTACGTCGAGCACGCGATCGAGATGGGCCACACCGGCCGCGAGCCGCCGTTCTTCTTCCTCAAGCCGGCCGACACCCTGGTGGCCGTGCGCGAGGGCGAGGTCGGGCGTATGCACTACCCCGGCGCGACCTCCAGCCTGCATCACGAGGTCGAGCTCGTGGTGGCGATCGGGCAAGCGGGGCGCGACGTTCCGGTCGAGCGGGCGATGGAGCACGTCTGGGGCTACGCGGTGGGCCTGGACATGACGCGCCGCGACCTGCAGAACGAGGCCAAGAAGCAGGGCCGGCCCTGGTGCACCGGCAAGGGTTTCGACGAGTCGGCGCCGATCGGCGAGGTCGTGCCGGCCGACCGCGCGGCCATCGGCCCCGACACCGAGATCCGCCTCGACGTGAACGGCGGCCAGCGCCAGCGCAGCACGATCGGCAAGCTGATCTGGAGCGTGCCCGAGATCATTGCCCACGTCTCGGCGCTGTGGGACCTGGCCCCGGGCGACCTGATCTACACCGGCACGCCCGAGGGCGTGGCGGCGGTGGTCGCCGGCGACCGGCTCGACGCGCGCATCGCCGGCATCGGCCGCCTGCAGGTCGACATCGTTCCGCGCGCGGCCTGATGGCCTCGGCAGGAGCCCGGATCCCGGAGGTCTCGATGGAGCTCTACAGCTACTTCCGCTCGTCGGCGTCGTACCGCGTGCGCATTGCCCTGGCGCTCAAGGGCCTGGAGGTCGAGTACCGGCCCGTGCACCTGGCCAGGAACGAGCAGTTCGCCGCACCGTTCTCGGAGCGCAACGCGGCGCGCCTGGTGCCCTTGCTGGTCGACGGCGACCACGCGCTGGCGCAGTCGATGGCGATCATCGAGTACCTCGACGAGACCCATCCCGAGCCGCCGCTGCTGCCGCGCGACCCGCTGGGCCGCGCCTGGGTGCGGGCGCTTGCGCAGGACATCGCCTGCGAGATCCACCCGCTGAACAACCTGCGCGTGCTGCGTTACCTGGTGCACGACCTGAAGCTGTCCGAGGACGACAAGAACCGCTGGTACCGCCATTGGGTCGAGACGGGCCTGGAGGTCGTCGAGCGCAAGCTCGCCGCCCACGCGGGCACCGGCCGGTTCTGTCACGGCGATGCGCCGACGATGGCCGACTGCGTGCTCGTGCCGCAGATCCACAACGCGCAGCGTTTCGAGTGCCGGCTCGACCACGTGCCCACGGTGATGCGCGTCTTCGAGTCCTGCATGGCGCTCGACGCCTTCGCGCGCACGCAGCCCTCGATGTGCCCCGATGCCGCCTGAGGCGGCCTGGCCGCACGGCTGGCTCGACGCCGGCGCGCTGGGCCCGGGCGTTCGCGGGCTGATGACCACGCGCTCGGGCGGCGTCAGCGCGGCGCCGTTCGACTCGATGAACCTTCGCCCGCCGGAACTGCCCGGCGAGGACCTCGACGACCCGGTGGCGGTCGCGGCCAACCGACAGCAGCTCGAGGGCGTGATGGGGGCGCGGCCGGTCTACCTGGACCAGGTGCACGGGGCCGACGTCGTTCGACTCGACCCGCGTGCCGCTGGAGGTGGCGGGCCGCTGCCTCGCGCCGATGCCGCGGTGACCGCGGTTCCGGGCCTGGCCTGCACCGTGCTCGTGGCCGATTGCCTGCCGGTGCTGCTGGCACGCGGCGACGGTCGGGTGGTCGGCGCCGCGCATGCCGGATGGCGCGGGCTGGCGGCCGGGGTGCTCGAGCGCACGGTCGCCGCGCTGCGCGAGCCCCTGCCGGGTGAGCCGGGCGCCTGGACGGGCGAGGTGCGGGCATGGCTCGGCGCCTGCATCGGCCAGGATGCGTTCGAGGTCGGGGCCGACGTGCTGGCGGCCTTCGGGGTCGATGCGCGGGCGATCGGCGCGCGGGCGGCAGGCGACGGCCTCGGCGCCGCGGCCAGGCGGTTCCGCCACGCCCCGCGCCCGGACGGCGCCGATCGTTGGCGCGCCGACCTGCGCGGCCTCGCCGAGGACCGCCTGAAGCAGGTCGGCGTCAGGGTGCCGGCGGCCGAGCGCGCCTGTACGGTCGAGGACGGCTCACGTTTCTTTTCGTTCCGTCGCGACCGGCGCACCGGCCGCATGGCCGCCTGCGTCTGGATCGTGGGCTGACGGCGCCGCCGCGGCCTCGAGCGCCTCGGCCTCGCGGCGCGCGGCGCGGCGCGCCGGCGTGCGCAGGATGTACATCACGATCGACAGCGGCAGCACGCCGTACAGCAGGAACGTGAACACCGCGCCCAGCACCGAGCCCGCCGGGCTGAACGCTTCGGCCAGCGCCATCATCAGCACGACATAGATCCACGCGATCGCGACGAGGTACATGCGGGCATGCTAGCGACGGTGGTGCGGGCGCTTGTGCGCACGGTGTTTTCCGCATGGCGGAATCTGCGTCATGTTCGGGTAAGCGCTTCCGCGCAGAATTCACGCAGTCGACCGTCGGGGGCTCCCGGTCGGTCGAGGCCACCCGAACACGCGACGTGAACTGCCGGGCCCGATGCCGGCGCACCGAGGAGACCCGTGAACTCCAAGACGAACAACCCCTTCGCGGACGCCGCCGAGGCGGCCCGTCAGCAGGCCGAAGCGGCCGCCGCGGCCTTCGGGTCGAACGTCGGTGCGATGGTCAAGTCGCTGCAGTCGGTGCAGTTGCCGGTCGAGGCGCTGAGCCAGTTGCAGACGGATTACGTCAAGGGCGCCACCGAGCTGTGGAACCAGACCCTCGCGGTGACCGGGATGTCGCCGAAGGCGACGGCCCCGACCAAGCCGCCAGCGATCGGCGACCGGCGTTTTGCTTCGAGCGAGTGGACGTCGAATCCCGCCGCGGCCTATGTGGCGCAGATGTACCTGCTCAACGCGCGCACGATGCTGCAGATGGCCGAGGAACTCCAGGCCGACGAGAAGACCAAGGCGCGCATCCGCTTCGCCGTGCAGCAGTGGATCGACGCGACCTCGCCCTCGAATTTCCTGGCCCTCAACCCCGAGGCTCAGAAGAAGGCGCTCGAAACCGGCGGCGAGAGCATCGCGCAGGGCTTGCGGCACCTGATCGACGACCTGCAGCGCGGTCATGTCTCGCAGACCGACGAGGCGCAGTTCGAGGTGGGACGCAACGTCGCGACCACCGAAGGCTCGGTGGTGTTCGAGAACCACATCTTCCAGCTCATCGAGTACAAGCCGCTCACGGCCAAGGTCTACGAGAAGCCGTTCCTCGTGGTGCCGCCGTGCATCAACAAGTACTACATCCTCGACCTGCAGCCGGACAACTCGTTCCTGCGCTATGCGGTGGAGCAGGGGCACCGCACGTTCGTCGTGAGCTGGCGCAACGCCGACGACAGCATGGCCACGCTGACCTGGGACGACTACATCCAGGACGCGGTGCTCAAGGCGATCGAGGTGGTCCAGGAGATCACCGGCTGCGAGGGCGAGGACGCCAGCGTCGACATGCTCGGCTTCTGCATCGGCGGCACCATCCTCGCCACCGCGCTGGCCGTGCTGGCGGCGCGCGGCCAGCAGCCGGCGGCCAGCCTGACGATGCTCACGTCCTTCCTGGACTTCAGCAACACCGGCGTGCTCGACATCTTCGTCGACGAGGCGAGCACCCAGGTGCGCGAGATGACCATCGGCGCGCAGAGCCCGAACGGGGGTGGCCTGCTGAAGGGCCGCGAACTCGCGCAGACCTTCAGCTTCCTGCGCCCGAACGACCTGGTGTGGAACTATGTCGTGGGCAACTACCTCAAGGGCGAGACGCCGCCGCCCTTCGACCTGCTGTACTGGAACAGCGACAGCACCAACCTGCCCGGTCCCATGTACTGCTGGTACCTGCGCAACACCTACCTCGAGGACAACCTCAAGAAGCCGGGCAGGCTCACGGTGTGCGGCGAGAAGGTCGACCTCGGCAAGATCGAGGCGCCCACGTACATCTACGCCTCGCGCGAGGACCACATCGTCCCCTGGGAGGGCGCCTACCGCTCGACCCAGGTGCTCAAGGGCAAGAAGCGCTTCGTGCTCGGCGCCAGCGGCCACATCGCCGGTGTGATCAACCCGCCGGCCAAGGGCAAGCGGTCCCACTGGATCGGCAGCGGCGCGCTACCCGCGACGGCCAAGGCCTGGTTCGACAAGGCCAAGGAGCATCCGGGCAGCTGGTGGCCGGACTGGTCTTCGTGGCTGGCCACACATGCCGGCCGCCAGGTGTCGGCGCCGAAGGCGCCCGGCAACCGCAGCCACAAGCCCATCGAGCCGGCCCCTGGCCGCTACGTCAAGCAGAAGGCTTGACGGCCGCCACGCCCGCGCGACACTCGAACCCCACGGATTTGCAGCGACAGGAGACAGGAATGAGCCAGAAAGTTGCGTACGTCACCGGTGGCATGGGCGGCATCGGCACCGCCATCTGCCAGCGCCTGGCCAAGGACGGCTTCAAGGTGATCGCGGGCTGCGGCCCGAGCCGGGACTTCAACAAGTGGCTCGACGAGCAGAAGGCGCTCGGCTATGCGTTCCACGCCTCGGTCGGCAACGTCGCTGACTGGGATTCGACGGTCGCCGCCTTCGCCAAGGCGATCGCCGAACACGGCCAGATCGACGTTCTGGTCAACAACGCCGGCATCACCAAGGACCGCATGTTCCTGAAGATGACGCCGGAGGACTGGAAGGCGGTCATCGACACGAACCTGAACAGCATGTTCAACGTCACCAAGCAGGTGGTGCCGGGCATGGTCGAGAAGGGCTGGGGTCGCATCATCCAGATCAGCTCGGTCAATGGCGAGAAGGGCCAGGCCGGGCAGACCAACTACTCGGCGGCCAAGGCCGGCATGCACGGCTTCACGATGGCGCTGGCGCAGGAGCTCGCGAACAAGGGCGTCACCGTCAACACGGTGAGCCCGGGCTACATCGGCACCGACATGGTCCGTGCCATCAAGCCCGAGGTGCTCGAGAAGATCGTCGCGACGATCCCGGTCAAGCGCCTGGGCACGCCGGAGGAGATCGGCTCGATCGTCGGCTGGCTGGCCGGGCCGGATTCCGGCTTCACCACTGGCGCCGACTTCAGCTGCAACGGCGGCCTTCACATGGGGTGAGGCCGAGCCTGCGGACGGCCCCAAGGGCGCCCGCAGGCTGAGGTCACATCCCGGGCGGGCCTGCGTCCCCCGGGGTGGCAGGCGCGCTGCACGGATCGGTGCAATCTGCGAACATCCGGTAACGCCGTGTCCATTGAGGTCCGGCGGTCTCGACCCCAGGTGAGCCGGATGCCGAGTCGATCGCACTCCCGCCCTTTCGCGGGCCATCAGGGCTTGTCCCGCCGTTCTGTCCTGCTCGCCGGGTTGGCGGCGGTGTCCTGGGCCGCCTCGCGGGGGGCGTTGGCGGACGATGTCGCGCCCGACATCGAGGTCGTCGACTTCGATTGGACCGACGCTGCCCGCAGCCGGCCGGTGCCTGCCCGCCTGTACTGGCCCGGCTCGGCCGGGGGACTGCGGCGAGTGCCGCTGATCGTGTTCTCGCATGGCCTCGGTGGCTCGCGGTTCGGCTACAGCCATCTTGGCCGGCACTGGGCTGCACAGGGCTTCGCGAGCCTTCACGTCCAGCACCAGGGCAGCGATCGAGCCGTCTGGACACGCGGCTGGTTGGACTTGTGGACGAACCTCAACGCCGCCGCAAGCGACGCGAACGCGATCGCGCGCGCCGAGGACGTGTCGTTCGCGATCAGCACCGTGCTCGCCGATCCGCTGGCCTCTCCCCGCATCGATGCCTCGCGCATCGCCGTGGCCGGGCACTCCTACGGCGCGAACACGGCCATGTTGGTCGCGGGCGCGACGGTCGCCCGCGAGGTCGACGGCCACTGGCGTGACCTGAGCTACCGGGACCCACGGGTGCGGGCAGCCGTGCTTCTGTCGGCGCCGCCGTTCTACGGCGAGGGCGACATGCGCGCCATCCTCGCCCCCGTGTCGATTCCCACCCTCCACGTGACCGGCACCGACGACGTGATTCGCATCCCAGGCTACCGGTCCGACCCGCAAGACCGGATCGCCGTGTTCGACGCGATGCCCAAGGGCCCAGGCGCCGCGCCGAAGTGGCTGGCCGTCTTCACCGGCGGCACCCACTCGATCTTCACGGACCGGACCGACCGGGCGGGTTGGGAGCTGAACCAGACGGTGAAGTCGGCCACCCGCGAACTCACCACCGAGTTCTTCCGCAGTGCGCTGCTCGGGGCACCGACCGACCGCGTCACGCAGTGGCTCGAGGCGCGGCGCGACGTGCTGGCCGTGCAGGCCGCGTGGCCGCCGCGGCGCTGACTCGTCGGCATCGGACAAAACGAAAGGCGCCCCGCGGGGCGCCTTTCGCTTGACGCTGCCGGGACACCGCCAGAACGGTGCCCCGGTTCACATGGGGCTCAATGCACTGCGCGGTCCGGCTGCTGCTGGATGCCGGCGATGGCCCAGCTTCGGCTGTTGTCGAGCGGCTTGACGAGGTGCCACACCTCGTCGAAGTCTTCGCTGGTCGCGCCATCCTCGCGGAGGCTGCCGTGGAAGCGCACGCTGACGACCTGGCGCCCATCTTCCGTGGCCACGTCCAGCACCTCGGCGTTCACGCGCTCCACCTCGGTGTGCTGGGCGGCGCCCTGACGGTCCTGGATGTCCATCGCCACGGCAGCGAACAGCTCCGGCGTGGTGAACGCCTTCAGGTCGTTGAGGTCCGCCGTGTCGTGGGCCGCCTGCATGCGGATGAAGATCATGCTCGCAATGCGCTCGAAGCCGGCCGTGTCGAAGTCAGCCGGCACGTTGCCCTTGACGAACGCGATCGGGCGCCCGGCACCGGCCGTGGGCTCGGCGACCGCGTCGACCGGCGCGGCCGGCAGGCCGCCCGCCGGAACCAGCGGCTGACCGAGCGCGTTCAGCGGCTGGCCCAGCGCGTTGCGCTCCATCGGCGCCGCGGCTGCAGCCGGGGTCGGCGTGGCCGACGCCATCGGAGCGCGCGAGGGCGACGAGCCGAGGCCGGTGCCGGCCGACGGGCTGGCGCTGGCGAGTGCCGGCTGCGCGCGCCCTTGACCGCCGAAGCGGCGCAGGGCCCACATGACCAGGAAGATCGTGCCGAGCGCCAGCAGGGCGATCATCAGGAAGCTGGCCAGCTCCTCGGACAAGCCCAGCGCGCTGAAAAGGGCCAC
>JALOSQ010000044.1 GCA_025458335.1 Ideonella sp. | reverse complement strand
CGCCGCTGGACCGGGTCTGCGGCGATAGTGGCCGGCGTGGGGGCCGTGGGGGCCATGGTCTGGTTGACCCAGGCACCTTCGTCGCCCTCCGGGATCGTCGCCCAGGCCGGCCCCACGGGTGTGGCCTCGACCGGCACCGGGCCGGTGCGGTCAACCGCGCCGAACGTCCTGACGGTGGGGACGAGTCCGTCGGTGGCGGTACCCGCCCCAGAGCCGGCGACAGCCGTCATGCTGCGCGACCCCCGCCTCGACGCGTACTTTGGCCGGCGACAGCCGTCATGCTGCGCGACCCCCGCCTCGACGCGTACTTTGCCGCCCACCGGCAGCTCGGGTCCGGCCGGCCGCTGGGCACGCCCGCCGGGTTCGGCTTGCCTGAGGCGGCGCCCGCTTCGCGATGACCCGCGTCGCGGCACCCGCCGAGCCGGCGTCGCGCGGCATCGCCCGTCGGCGCTGGCTCGCCTCCGTGGCGGTGCTCGGGGGTGCAGGGCTCGCCGGCGTCGCCGCGGCCTCGACGCCCGCGCCCACCGACGCGAGGGGATGGCTGGCTCGCCTGCAGGCGGCTGCCACCACGACCAACTTCGTCGGAACGTTCGTCGTGACGACCGGGGGCGTGGCCACCAGCTCGCGGATCGTGCACGCCTGGGACGGCCGCCGTGCCTACGAGCTCGTCGAGTCGCTCGACGGGCCGGCGCACCAGGTGCTTCGCCTCGACGACATGGTCAAGACGGTGTGGCCCGACCAGCGGACCGTGCTGGTCGAACGACGACCGCACGACGTGTCGTTCCCGTTCCTGCTGCGTGCAGCTGGCCAGAGGATGGCCGAGTTCTACGACTGGTCGCGCGTCGGGGTCGAGCGGATCGCCGGGCACGAGGCGACCGTGCTGCTCGTGCGGCCGCGCGACCAGCACCGCCTGGCGTACCGGCTGTGGTCGGACCAGCGTACCGGGCTGCTGCTGCGAGCCGACGTGCTCGGCGCCCACGGCGAGGTCTTGGAGTCCTCCGCGTTCTCGCAGGTGAGCATCGGCACCGCCCCGGCCATCCAGGAGGTGCAGCGGGCCCTCAGCCGCGCCGAGTCATACCAGTCGCTCAAGTCCCCTTACGAAGCCACCGACCTGCGGCGCGAGGGATGGCTGCTCGAGCACGGCGTGCCGGGCTTCCAGCCGATCAGCTGCGTACGCCGTCCGGCGCCCAAGGTCGTCAATGCGAACGGACCCGCCTCGTCGTCAACGACCGGCCGGGTCATGCTTCAGGCCGTCTACTCCGATGGATTGAGCTCGGTGTCGGTCTTCATCGAGCCGGCCGGAGGCGCGGCACCGATCCCGAACGCACGAGGCGCGGCGGGCGCCCTGAGCACCTTGACCCAGCTGCGCGACGACGCGTGGCGCGTCACGGTGGTGGGGGACGTGCCGGCCAACACCCTCGAGCGCTTCGCTGCCGGCTTGCGTCGCGTCGGGACTTGAGGTCCCGCCGATCGTCGCGATCTGCAGTCCCGGGCCGCGTGGCGGCCCGTATGGTCTTTGCGTCTTCATCGCCGTCTCACGGACCCACGACACCATGGAAAAGGTCATCCGTCTCCTTCCTGTGACTGCATGGCGCCGCGCGCTCGGCAGCGTGGCTGCGCTGATCCTCGGCGTGGGCGCCCTCGGGATCTCCCCGGCCGCCCTGGCCCAGCCGAGTGCCCCGCCGCGCGTCACCGGCCTGCCTGACTTCACCGACCTCGTCGAGCAGGTCGGCCCGTCGGTGGTCAATATCCGCACGCTGGCCCGCGATAACCGCTCGGCGCGCAACGGGCAGCCCGAACTCGACGAAGACATGCTCGAGTTCTTCCGGCGATTCGGCATCCCGATGCCCAACCAGCCGCCACCCGGCACGCCGCGCCGCGGACAGCAGCCCGATGGCGAGCCGCGGCCGCGGGGCGTCGGCTCGGGCTTCTTCATCGGTGCTGACGGCTTCGTGATGACCAATGCGCACGTCATCGACGGGGCCGACGAGGTCATCGTCACGCTGACCGACAAGCGCGAATTCAAGGCGCGCGTGGTCGGGGCGGATCGCCGCACCGACGTCGCCGTGGTCAAGATCGACGCGGCGGGCCTTCCGGCCGTGCGCCTGGGCGATGTCGGCCGCCTGCGGGTCGGCGAGTGGGTCATGGCCATCGGCTCGCCCTTCGGCCTCGACAACACGGTGACCGCCGGCATCGTGAGCGCGAAGCAGCGCGAGACCGGCGAGTTCGTGCCCTTCATCCAGACCGACGTCGCGATCAACCCCGGCAACTCGGGCGGGCCGCTGATCAACCTGCGCGGCGAGGTGGTCGGGATCAACTCGCAGATCTACAGCCGCTCGGGCGGGTTCATGGGCATTTCGTTCGCCATCCCGATCGACGAGGCGATGCGCGTGGCCGAGCAGCTCAAGGCCAACGGGCGGGTCATCCGCGGCCGCATCGGCGTGCAGATCGACTCGGTGACGAAGGAGGTCGCGGAGTCGATCAAGCTCGGTGCGGCCCGCGGCGCACTGGTGCGCAACGTCGAGGCGGGCGGTCCGGCGGACAAGGCCGGCATCGAGGCGGGCGACATCATCCTGCGCTTCGACGGCAAGCCCATCGAGAAGTCGCAGGACCTCCCGCGCATCGTGGGGGGCACGAAGCCCGGCACGAAGGCGAACGTCCAGGTGTTCCGCCGCGGCGCGACGCGCGACCTGGACATCACGGTGGTCGAGCTCGAGCCCGAGCGGCCGCGCCGCGTCGCCGAGGCGCCGTCCGCACCGCGCGCCGCGCCTGCCAACATCGCGACGCTGGGCCTGACGGTGTCCGACCTGTCCGAGGCGCAGAAGCGAGACCTCAAGGTGCGCAACGGCGTGCGCGTCGATGCCGTCGACGGTCCGGGCGCACGGGCCGGCCTGCGCGAGGGCGATCTGATCCTGTCGATCGACAACATCGAGGTCACCGGCACACGGCAGTTCGAAGCCACCGTGGCCAAGCTCGACCCGTCCCGGCCGGTGAACGTGCTCGCGCGCCGTGGCGATTGGGTGAACTACTTCATCCTTAGACCCGGTCGTTGACAGCGCGCCGGCGGGCCGGCACCCCGGCCCGCCGGAAGGCACGACCCCGATACAGGGCCTCTTGATTAGTTAGTGTGCGCAAACACACTTTTCATCTATTTTGGTTGGCTCGCAGCACTTCGAAAGCGTCCGCTCAGCAGCGGAATCATCGGCTCGGAGCGGCGTGTTGCGACTCGCAGGGCATGCAGTGGCGAGCGGTTGTGACAATCCCCAACCGGTCCACAGGGCTTGTGGATAAACTGTTCATAGAATCGTCTTGTTGGCGGTGTGCAACTCGCGGAAATCCAATGCTGGTGCGGCTTCCAGCCCGATCGTTTTGACTACAATGAAGGCCCAACAAGCAGTTGCCATACGTTTTGTTGGAAGGCGCGTCTGGACCTTGGACGTGCCTTTTTTTTGCCTACGGCACGGACCGCCTGGCGGTCCTTAACTTCGCTGCGCGAAGTTAGCCTGCGGCGCAGCGGCTTCGCCGCTGTGTCTGCGGGACTCGCGGCGCACAACCACGTCGCGGACCGACGCATCGCATGGATCACATCCGCAACTTCTCGATCATTGCCCACATCGACCACGGCAAGAGCACGCTCGCCGACCGGTTGATCCAGCGCTGCGGTGGCCTGTCGGACCGCGAGATGGAGGCGCAGGTGCTCGACTCGATGGACATCGAGCGAGAGCGCGGCATCACCATCAAGGCGCAGACGGCCGCGCTGCAGTACGTGGCGCGTGACGGACGGCGCTACCAGCTGAATCTGATCGACACGCCCGGCCACGTCGACTTCAGCTACGAGGTCAGCCGGTCCCTGTCGGCCTGCGAGGGCGCCCTGCTGGTGGTCGACGCGTCGCAAGGCGTCGAGGCGCAGACGGTGGCCAACTGCTACACCGCGATCGAACTCGGGGTCGAGGTGGTCCCGGTCCTCAACAAGATGGACCTCCCGCAGGCGGACCCGGACCGCGCCAAGGAGGAGATCGAGGACGTCATCGGCATCGACGCGACCGACGCGATCCCGTGCAGCGCCAAGACCGGCGAGGGCATCGACGACATCCTCGAGGCGATCGTCGCGCGCATGCCGGCGCCGCGGGGCCGACCGGACGCCCCGCTGCGGGCCATGATCATCGACTCCTGGTTCGACAACTACGTCGGGGTCGTGATGCTGGTGCGGGTCGTCGACGGCTCGCTCAGCCGCGGCGAGCGCATCCGCATGATGGCCAGCGGCGCCGCCTACGGGGTCGAGCAGCTCGGCGTGTTCACACCCAAGTCGGTCCCGCGCGACGCCCTGCAGGCCGGCGAGGTCGGCTTCGTGATCGCCGGCATCAAGGAGCTGCAGGCCGCGCGGGTCGGCGACACGATCACGCTCGAGAAGAAGCTGCCCAACAACCGGGGCGTCGCCACCGAGGCCCTGCCCGGCTTCAAGGAGATCAAGCCGCAGGTCTTCGCCGGCCTGTACCCGACCGAGGCGAGCGAATACGACCAGCTGCGCGATGCGCTCGAGAAGCTCAAGCTCAACGACTCGTCGCTGCACTACGAGCCCGAGGTCAGCCAGGCGCTGGGATTCGGCTTCCGCTGCGGCTTCCTCGGGCTGCTGCACATGGAGATCGTCCAGGAGCGGCTCGAGCGCGAGTTCGACCAGGACCTGATCACCACGGCGCCGAGCGTCGTGTACGAGGTCGAGCTGAACGACGGCACGGTGCTGCAGGTCGAGAACCCGTCCAAGATGCCCGACCCCGGGCGCATCCGGGAGATCCGCGAGCCGATCGTCACCGTCCACCTGTACATGCCGCAGGACTACGTGGGGCCGGTGATGACGCTGGCCAACCAGAAACGCGGCACGCAGATCAACATGGCCTACCACGGCCGCCAGGTCATGCTGACCTACGAGCTGCCGCTGGCCGAGATCGTGCTGGACTTCTTCGACAAGCTCAAGTCGGTCTCGCGGGGCTACGCCTCGATGGACTACGAGTTCAAGGAGTACCGCGCCGCCGATGTCGTCAAGGTCGACATCCTGCTCAACGGCGACAAGGTCGACGCCCTGTCGATCATCGTGCACCGCAGCCAGAGCGTGTACCGCAGCCGGGCCGTCGTGACCAAGATGCGCGAGCTGATCTCGCGCCAGATGTACGACGTGGCGGTGCAGGCCGCGATCGGGGCCAACATCATCGCGCGTGAGACAATCAAGGCGCTTCGGAAGAACGTGCTGGCCAAGTGCTACGGGGGTGACATCACCCGCAAGCGCAAGCTGCTCGAGAAACAGAAGGCCGGGAAGAAGCGCATGAAGCAGATCGGGACGGTCGAGGTGCCGCAAGAGGCCTTCCTCGCCATCCTGCAAGTGGACGACTGACCTCACCATGAGTGCCCTGACCGCCGGCCTGTTCGGCGCGCTGTTCGTCTACGGCTTCGGCTGGTTCCTCGGCTACTGGACGGGCAACTTCTCGCTGCTGTTGTTCGTCCTCACCGTCGTCACGCTGGCCTACTGGCTGGCCGAGCGCTTCCACTTCGCCCCCCGGCGCCGCGAGGCCGCCGAGCGGATCGAGGCGCAGGCGGCGGCCCGGCGTGCCGAACTGCAGCGCCAGGGCATCACCCAGGTCGACGGCCCCGATCTCGAGACGGCCCGCGCCGCCGCCCTGGCCCAGCCGTGGTGGCTGGACTGGACCGCGGGCCTGTTCCCGGTGATCCTGGTCGTGTTCCTGCTGCGCTCGTTCGTGGTGGAACCGTTCAAGATCCCGTCGGCTTCGATGGTGCCGACGCTGCTGGTGGGCGACCTCATCCTCGTGAGCAAGTACCACTACGGCATCCGGCTGCCGGTGATCCACACCAAGATCGTCGACAACCACGCGCCGGCGCGCGGCGACGTGGTGGTGTTCCGCTTCCCGGCCGACCCGCGGATCGACTACATCAAGCGCGTCGTCGCGATCCCCGGCGACGAGGTCTCGTACCTGCGCCAGCGCCTGTCGATCAACGGCCAGCCGGTGCCGGCCGAGCGACTGCCCGACTTCTACGACGAGGAAGTCATGCGCTACGTGCCCCAGTTCAGCGAGAAGCTCGGCCCGGTCGAGCACCGCATCGTGGTCGACCCGACGCGGGCGGTGTTCTTCGGGGGGGGCGACCCGGCGCGCTTCCCGTTCGGCGAGAACTGCCGCTACACGACCGAAGGGGTGAGCTGCAAGGTGCCCGAAGGTCACTTCTTCGTGATGGGCGACAACCGCGACAACTCCCAGGACTCCCGTTTCTGGGGCTTCGTGCCGGAGGCCAACATCGTCGGCCGGGCGTTCTTCATCTGGATGAACTTCGGCAACTTCGGGCGGATCGGCCGTTTCGATTGACGGTGAACCCGCCCGGAACGGGGCGGCTTGCGCCATCATCGCGCCCCGGAACCCGCGAAGGAGACCAAGAGCATGCACCGCCGCTCCCTTCCCGCGCGCCGCCGGCAGGCGGGGATCACCTTGCTGGGCCTGCTGCTGTGGGCCGTGATCATCTCGTTCGCCGCCCTGGTGACGATGCGCGTGGCACCGACCGTCAACGAGTACTACACGATCCTGCGGGCCGTGAACAAGATCGCGGTCGAGGGCGGGTCGACCGTGCCCGAGATCCGCGCCGCGTTCGACCGCCAGAAAGCCATCGAGTACTCGATCACCTCGATTTCCGGCAAGGACCTCAGCGTCACCAAGGAGAACGAGAAGATCGTGGTGAGCTTTTCGTACGCCAAGGAAATCGAGCTGATGGCGCCGGTGTTCCTGCTCATCAAGTACGAGGGCCGCTCCAAGTAAACCGCCCCGCAGCCCGTGAAGGACGACTTCTCCCCCCGCCACGACGTCCTGCTGCGCAAGCTCGGCCATCGGTTCGCGAGTCCGTCACTGCTGACCCGGGCGCTGACGCACCGCAGCTACGGTGCCGAGCACAACGAGCGCCTGGAGTTCCTGGGCGACGCGGTGCTGAGCCTGGCGATCTCGAGCCTGCTGTACGCGCGCTTCGGTGAGTCCGACGAGGGCGACCTGTCCCGCGTGCGCGCCCACCTCGTGCGCGAGGACAGCCTGCACAGGGTCGCGCTGGCGCTCGGCATCCCCGATGTGGTCCGCCTGAGCGATGGCGAGATGCGCGGTGGCGGCGCGTCACGTCCGTCGATCCTGGCCGACTGCGTGGAGGCGGTGATCGGCGCCGTCTACCTCGACGCCGGCTTCGAAGCCGCGCGCGCGCTCGTGCAGCGCCTGTTCGGCGAGGTGATCGACAGCAGCGGCGTCGAAACCTGGGCCAAGGACGCCAAGACCGAGCTGCAGGAGTGGCTCCAGGCCCGCAAGCTCAGCGTGCCGACCTATTCGATCCAGGCCACGCGCGGGCAGGCGCACGCGCAGATCTTCGAGGTCGAGTGCGCCGTCCCGGCCCTGGGGTTGGCGCAAAGCGGCGAGGGGCGATCGCGTCGAGCCGCCGAGCAGGAGGCGGCCCGTCGCCTGCTCGAGGTGCTCAAGGCAAGCGACTCGCCATCCGGGCCGCTGCGGCGCTGACGCCTGCCGCGCGCGCTGTCGGCGCGGTCGCCCCCACCGGGGCACACTTGCAACTGCGCAGGCAGCCCGCGCCTGGCCCCCTCCCGATGCCGACCACCCCCGAACCGTCCGAGGCCTGCGAACCTGACGCGGCCAGCGCTCCTGCCGACCCACGCTGCGGCCTGGTCGCGATCGTGGGGCGTCCGAACGTCGGCAAGTCGACCCTGCTGAACGCCCTGGTCGGCCAGAAGATCAGCATCACCTCGCGCAAGGCGCAGACCACGCGACACCGCATCCTCGGCGTGTGCACCGAGGGCGACACTCAGTTCGTGTTCCTCGACACGCCCGGCTTCCAGACTCGCCACGGAGCCGCGCTCAACCGGGTGCTGAACCGCTCGGTCCGGGGCGTGCTGGCCGACGTCGACCTGGTGCTGTTCGTGGTCGAGGCCGGCAAGTTCGGACCCGCCGACGAGGACGTGCTGCGCCTGCTGCAGTCGCCGCAGGCGGCCGGCAAGCCGGTCGTGCTGGTGGCCAACAAGCTCGACACCATCCGCCGCCGCGCCGACCTCGCCCCCTGGCTGCAGCGGATGGCCGCGCGGTTCCCGTTTGCCGAGTTCGTGCCGCTGTCGGCCGAGCGCGCGGACGACGCCCGGCGCTTGCTCGGCATCGTGGCGCCGCACCTGCCGCGCCAGCCCTGGATGTACGAACCCGACGCGCTCACCGACCGCAGCGAGCGATTCCTCGCCGCCGAGATCGTGCGCGAGAAGCTGTTCCGGTTCATGGGCGACGAACTGCCGTACACCTCGACCGTTGTCATCGACCGCTTCACCGAGGAGGGCGAGCGGCGCGAGATCGACGCGACGATCGTGGTCGAGCGCGACGCGCACAAGGGCATGGTGATCGGCGCCGGCGGCGAGCGCCTCAAGCGCATCGGCACCGAGGCACGGCTCGAGCTCGAGCGCCTGCTCGGCACCCGGGTGCAGCTCACGCTGTGGGTCCAGGTGCGCTCGGGCTGGGCTGACGACGAGGCCCACTTGCGCAGCTACGGGTACGAGTAGCGCGATGCCATCCGCCCGCCGCGGGCCGAGGTCGTCGCGGCCGATGGCCGCGCCCGACGAGGCTTACGTGCTGCACCACCACGACTGGAGCGAATCCAGTCTGATCCTCGACGTCTTCACGCGCGAGCGCGGGCGCGTGGTGGTGGCCGCCAAGGGCGCCAAGCGGCCGTACTCGCAGCTTCGCTCGGTGCTGCTGCCCTTCCAGAGGCTGCACCTGTCCCTCGGCCGCCCGGCCCGCAGCGACGACCCGTCCGCCTCCGAGGTGCAGACGCTGCGCACCGCCGAGTGGGCCGGCGGTCCGGTGCTGGTCGCCGGCCATGCGCTGTTCCCCGCCTACTACCTGAACGAACTGCTGATCCGCCTGTTACCGCGGCACGATCCGCACCCGGCGCTGTTCGACGCTTACGTCGACGCGCTTGGCGCGCTCGCCGCCGCCGGCACGGCTGATGCGTCCGCGCCGCTGCGGGCCTTCGAGCTGCGGCTGCTGCGCGGGCTCGGGCTGCTGCCCGAACTCGCGGTCGAGACGCCATCGCAGCAGCCGGTCGTCGCGACATCGGCCTACGACCTGAAGCCGGACATCGGCGTCGTGGCGGCGGCCGTCGCCGGGCCCTCGAGCCTGTCCGGGTCGACGCTGCAGGCGCTCGAGGCCGCCTTGGCGGCCGGTGACCGCGCGCTGGACGCCGGCTGCGCGCGTGAGCCCGCGGCGCTCAAGGCCGCGCTGCAGGGGTGGCTTCACTATCATCTCGGCTCCTCGGCGCTGCGCTCGCGTGACGTGCTGCGCAGCCTGCGCCACTTGCAACCCGCGGACGCCGCGCCGCCCACGTCGCCCGCCAAAGGCCCATCCCCATGAACCCGCTGATCGCCGGCGGCGGCCCCGACCCGCGCGGGGCCACGGCGCTGTCCGTCAACCTCAACAAGGTGGCGCTGCTGCGCAACACGCGCGCACTCGGCATCCCGAGCGTGACCCGGGCCGGCACGATCGCCCTCGAAGCCGGCGCCCACGGGCTGACCGTGCACCCGCGGCCCGACGAACGCCACATCCGGCCGCACGATGTGTTCGAGCTCGGCACCCTGCTGCGCGACTGGCCGCAGGCCGAGTTCAACATCGAGGGCAACCCGCTGCACAACCTCATGCCGCTGGCGCGGGCGCTGCGCGAGCGCGGCCTGCCACTGCACCAGCTCACCTTCGTGCCCGACAGCGTCGAGCAGTCCACTTCCGACCACGGATGGTGCTTCCCGCAGGACGCCGAGCGGCTCGCGCCACTGGTGGACGAGGCGCGCCGGCTCGGAGTGCGGGTCAGCCTGTTCATGGACCCGGAGCCGGGCGCGATGGCCGCCGCGCGTGCGGTCGGCGCCGACCGTGTCGAGCTTTACACCGAGACCTACGCGCGTGCGCACGGCACAGCGACCGTGCCCGGCGTGCTCGACGGCTTCCGCGCCGCGGGCGAGGCGGCGGTCGTCGCGGGCCTCGAGCTCAACGCCGGGCACGACCTGAACCGCGACAACCTCACCGACTTCCTCGTCGCCGTTCCGTGGATCCGCGAAGTCTCGATCGGCCATGCGCTGATCGCCGACGCGCTGGAGCTCGGGCTTGCCGAGACCGTGCGCGCCTACCTGCGCTGCATCCACCGGGCCGGACGATGATCTACGGCGTCGGCACCGACGTCTGCGACGTGCGCCGCATCGCGGCCACGCTCGCGCGCCGCGGCGACCGCTTCGCCGAGCGTGTGCTCGGGCCCACCGAGCTGCAGGTGTTCCGGGCCCGCCGCGCACGCGTCGAATCGCGCGGTCTGCGCTTCCTGGCCACACGCTTCTCGGCGAAGGAGGCGTTCTCCAAGGCCATCGGACTCGGCCTGCACGCGCCGATGACGTGGCGGGCCTGCGAGATCCTGAACCACTCGAGCGGGCAGCCCTATGTGCGGCTGCACGGCGCGCTGGCCGACTGGTTCGTCGCGCGCGGCCTGAGCGCCCACGTGAGCGTCAGCGACGAGTCCGACGTCGCGACCAGCTTCGTCGTGGTCGAGCAGCACGCGGCGCGCTGACCAGCGCACCCCCGCCCCACTGGACCTCGATCGCTCCCCGAGCGAGTCCCAACCGAACCCGCGACCCTACCCGCCCATGCCACGCGCCTCCATTGACCACGCCCCGGTGATCCTCGACGTGCCCGGCCTCGCGCTGACCGACGACGACCGCCGGCGCCTCGCGGACCCGCTGACCGGCGGGGTCATCCTGTTCGCCCGCAACTGGCAGGACCGTCGCCAGCTCACCGGGCTCGTCGCCGAGATCAAGGCCATCCGGGACGACCTGCTCGTGTGCGTCGACCACGAGGGCGGGCGGGTGCAGCGCTTCCGCACCGACGGCTTCACCGAGCTGCCGCCGATGCGCGCGCTGGGCGAACGCTGGATGCACGACGGCGACGGCCGCGCGGGCGAGGGGGCGATGCAGGCGCTGCGCGCGGCCGCCGCCACTGGCCACGTGCTGGCGGCGGAACTCCGGGCGTGTGGGGTGGACCTGAGCTTCGCCCCGGTGCTGGATCTCGACCACGGCTCGAGCGGCGTGATCGGCGATCGCGCGTTCCACCGCGATCCGCGGGTCGTCGCGGTGCTGGCCGGCGCGGTCGCGCACGGGATGCTGCGGGCCGGCATGGCGCACTGTGGCAAGCACTTCCCCGGGCACGGCTGGGTGCGAGCGGACAGCCACCACGACATCCCGGTCGACGAGCGCGACCTCGAGGCGGTGCTGGCCGACGACGCGGCGCCCTACGCGTGGATGTCGACCACGCTGACCGCGATCATGCCGGCGCACGTGGTGTTCCCCCGCGTCGACGCGCGGCCGGCGGGCTTCTCGCGCCGCTGGCTGCAGGAGATCCTGCGGGCCGGCATGGGCTTCACCGGCGCGGTGTTCAGCGATGACCTCAGCATGGGCGGCGCCCGTCGGATCGACGGCGTCGAGGTCAGCTACACCGAGGCCGCCCTGCAGGCGCTGGACGCCGGCTGCGACATGGTGCTGCTGTGCAACCAGAGCCTGGACGGTGGCGAGGCGGTCGACGACCTGCTCGCCGGCCTGGCACGCGCCCGGCGCACGCGGCAGTGGCGGCCGGATCCGGCGTCGGAATCGCGCCGGTTGGCCTTGCTGCCTGCCACGCCGCCGCTGGCCTGGGACGACCTGATGCACGACCCGGCCTACCAGCACGCGCTCGAGCAGTTGCCCTAGCCGCAGGACCACCACCGCGCCAGGCTCGGCCCCGGCGCGGCTCGCTGGGACCGAGCCTTCGCCCGTTCAGGGCATCGTGTCGAACGGCAGGCGCAGCGACGCAAGGTCCTTGCGCGTCTCGACCAGCACCAGTGGACCGGTGTCGACCTCGACGGCCGGCGGCCGCTCGCGCGGCACGTGCGCGGGCTTGGGCTCGCGCTCGATCGCCTCGCGCGCCGCTCGGACCTTCTCCGGATCCGACACGACCCACTCCAGCCCGGCGTCGCGGGCCAGCGCCTGCAGCGAGGCCTGGGGCAGTTCGAACGTCGGCACCACGGCCGCTGGCATCGCCAGCGGGGTCGCGTCAGGCGCCGATGCCCGGG
>JALOSQ010000302.1 GCA_025458335.1 Ideonella sp. | reverse complement strand
GCGGTGTCGCGCACCTGCTCGGCGGCCTTGCGCTTGGCCTTCTCCCACTGGCCGCTGCCCAGCTTGTGCAGCGGTGCTTCCTCGGGGCTGACACCGGTGTAGCGGCCGATCAGGTGAAGCTGCGAGACCGGCACGTACAGCGTTGCCTTGTCGGCGTACTCCAGGTGCAGGAACTCGCTCGTTCCATCGCCCAGGTCGATGTTCTTCAGGCCGATGTAGCGGCCGATGCCGTGGTTGACGTGAACCACCGGGTCGCCGACCTTGAGCTCGGACAGGTCCTTGATCAGCGCGTTGACGTCGCTGACCTGCTCCTGCTTGCGCCGGCGCCGCGCACTCGGCGCGGTGGCGAACAGCTCCGTCTCGGTGACGAACTGGATCGCCGGCGGCACGGGCTCGCCTGCCGTCGGGGCCTCGCGGATCCAATGGAAGCCCTCGGCCAGCGGCGCCACCGCGATCGCGAAACGCTCGTCGCCGGCCTCGAACTCGGCCAGCGTCGCGACGTTCGGCAGCTCGATCTTCGAGTCGCGCAGCAGCTCGTGCAGGCTCTCGCGGCGGCCCTCGCTCTCGGCGACCACCAGCACCCGGTGGGCGGTGGCGGCCAGGTGGTCGTGCAGGCGCTTGAGCGGCTCGGGCGCGCCGCGGTCGACCGAGAAGTCGGGCAGGGGCCGGGCCCAGGCAGCGCCGCGGGGCGACGCGTCGGGGTCTGCGGACGCCACGTCGCTGGCAGACGCGGCTGCAGCCTTCGAACGCAGGCTGAGCGCCGAGTGTGCTGCGGTGCGTTCGAAGAACTCCTCGGGCCGCAGGAACAGCTCCTCGGGCGGCAGGATCGGCCGCTCGCGGTCGTGCTGCAGGAAGCGATGGCGCTCGCGCGTGTCGGTCCAGAACTTGGCCAGCGCCTCGTCCACCTCGCCATGCAGCACCAGGGCTGCCGGCTGCGCCGGGTTGGGACCCGTGGTCGGCAGCGGGGCGAGATAGTCGAAGATCGTCGCGGTCTGGTCGAAGAACAGCGGCAGGTAGTACTCGATGCCCGCGCTCGGGATGCCCGCGCCGATGTCCTTGTACAGGCGGACCTTGGTCGGGTCGCCCTCCACGCGCTCACGCCAGCGCGCGCGGAAGGCCGTCCGCGAGGCCTCGTCCATCGGGAACTCGCGGCCAGGCAGCAGCCGCACCTCCGGCACCGGGTACAGGCTGCGCTGGGTGTCCGGGTCGAAGGTGCGGATCGAGTCGACTTCGTCGCCGAACAGGTCGACCCGGTACGGCACCGGCGATCCCATCGGGAACAGGTCGATCAGCCCGCCGCGCACCGCGTACTCGCCGGGCGAGACCACCGAGCTCACGTGCTGGTAGCCGGCCAGCGTGAGCTGCGACTTGAGCGCCGCCTCGTCGAGCCGCGTCTTCTGCCGGAACTGGAAGGTGGTCGCGGCCAGGAACGACGGAGGGGCGAGCCGCACCAGTGCGGTCGAGGCCGGCATCAGCACCACGTGCGGCGTCTCGTCCGACGGGCGGCCGCTCGCGGCCTGCTGCAGGCGCCACAGCGTGGCCAGGCGCTCCGAGACCAGGTCCTGGTGCGGGCTGAAGGTGTCGTAGGGCAGGGTCTCCCAGTCCGGGAAGACGGCGATGCGCAGCCCGGGCGCGAAGAAGGGCAGCTCGGCCTCGAGCCGCTGGGTGTCGGCCGGGTCGGCGGTGACGATCGCGAGCAGCCGGCCGGCGGCCACCTGCTGCTTCGCCACGCGGGCCAGCATCAGCGCATCGGCGCTGCCGTAGGGTCGCGCCAGCGTGTAGCGCTGGCCGGTCTTGAGGGTGGGAAGCTGCATGCGCCGCCGATAACGAAACGCCCCGCGGCGGGACCGAGGGGCGAACGGCGAGAATTCTAGGGAAACCCGCCCGACCGCCCCCGTGACCGCAGAACGCCCCTCAGCCCCGGCCCCTGTACCGCTGCCGCCCGGCGTGCGCTGCTTCGCGCTGGTCCCTTGTGCCGGATTCGGGGCGCGGGCTGGCAGCGTCGTGCCCAAGCAGTACGTGCCGGTGGCCGGACGTCCGATGGTCGTGCACACGCTCAAGGCCCTGGCACAGGTGGAGCGGCTGTCGGGCATCCTGGTCGCGCTCGCGCCCGGCGACGACCTGTTCGGCCCCGCCTGGGAGCAGGGCGCGGGCCCGTCGCGGCACCGGGTGTGGACGGCCCATTGCGGCGGCGAGACACGCGCCGCGACGGTCACGGCCGGGCTCGCGGTGCTGGCCGAGCGCGGCGCTGGCGACGACGACTGGGTGCTGGTCCATGACGCGGCGCGTTGCCTGCTGCGGCCCGAGTGGGTCGACCACCTGATCGACGCCTGCGGCCGCGATGCGGTCGGCGGCCTGCTCGCGCTGCCGCTGGCCGACACCCTCAAGGCCGCGGCGGGGGCGGGCGACCCTGCGGCCGGACAGGCCGGTCCGCGCGTGGCCGCGACCGTCGATCGCGCGGGCAAGTGGCTGGCCCAGACCCCGCAGATGTTCCGCCTCGGGATGCTGCGCGAGGCCCTGGCCACGGCGGGCACCGCTGTCACCGACGAGTCGAGCGCCCTCGAGGCGATGGGCTTCGCACCGCGGCTCGTGGAAGGCGCTTACGAGAACCTGAAGGTGACCTATCCCGCGGACTTTGCGCTGGCCGAGCGGCTGATGCGTTCGCGCTGACCTTGCCCAACCCTGCCCACCCACCCGGCCGCACCGGAAGACTCACGAGGCCCCGACATGACCCTTCGATCCAAGGGCCCCCGCTGGCGCATCGGCGAGGGCTGGGACTCGCACCAGCTCGCCACGGACCGCAAGCTGATCCTGGGCGGCGTGGAGATCCCGCACACGCACGGGCTGCTCGGCCACTCCGACGCCGACGCGCTGCTGCACGCGATCACCGACGCGCTGTTCGGCGCCGCGGCGCTGGGCGACATCGGCCGGCACTTTCCGGACACCGATCCGCAGTTCCGGGGCGCCGACTCGCTGGCGCTGCTGGCCGAGGCGGCCCGGCGCGTGCGCGCGGCCGGCTGGGAGATCGCCAACGTCGACGCGACGATCGTCGCGCAGGCACCCAAGATGGCGCCGCACATCAAGGCCAAGACCGCCGAGCAGCTCGGGCCGGTCGGCGAGGGCCGCTCGATCGAGGCGCGGGCCGTGTGCCTGCTGGAGTCCGCGTGAGTCCGCGTGAGGCTGCGCGGGCGCGCTGACGCTCGGCGTGGCCGCGGTCCTCACGCAGCCGGCGCCCCGCCCGCGGGCCTCCAGGCGCGCCGTTGTCGCGGCTCAGGCGGTGCCGGAGGGCGCGCGGCGCAGCCTGACGGTCGCCATGAAGCCGCCGCCCTCGGGCGCGTTGGCCACCTCGAAGCTGCCGCCCATGCGGGCCAGGTTGC
>JALOSQ010000301.1 GCA_025458335.1 Ideonella sp. | reverse complement strand
CCGTTCTGGCTGGGCAGCAGCAGGCGGCCTTGCAGCCAGGCCGCCAGGTCGGTCTCGCGCGAGCCGATCGTGTGCGTGCTGACGTCCGCCAGCAGCCGACGGCGCGCCAGGGTCGGCCCGTCCTGCCGATAGACATGCAGCACGCCGCCGATGTGCGGGGTGTGCACGGCCGCGAGCTGCCGCCCGTCCGTGGTGGGTGCGAGCCAGCGGTGGAAGCCACCCACTGGCTCGCCCAGCGCGTCGAGCCGCAAGTGCATGGGGCGAGCCGGGTCGGCAGTCAGCAGCGCCAGTTGGCCGCCCTCCGGTCCGGCACGGACTGTCAGCAGGCCGGTGGCACCGGCCCTGCCGGGAAGTGCGACGGGACGCGGCGCGATGTCCTCCAGCACGTACGGCGGCGGCAGTTCCAGAGCCCGCATCACCTCCAGGCCATGGCGCTCCAGCCACAGCGCCTGCGTGGCCTCCACACGGTCGCCCAGTACACCGTGCCGATAGCGTTGCGCATCAGGCCCGGCCAGCACCACGACATGTCCGCCATCGCCCCGCCCGTCCAGGTCAGCCTGCAGCGGCCTGGCATCGGGCAGTAGCGCTTGTGCAGATCGCGCCACGGCCTGCCACGATCCGTCGCCGGCGCGCTCGAAGCGCGTCAGCCGGTGCCCAACCGCGGCCACGCCCAGGACGGCGAGGCTCAGGACCAGCAAACCGGCATGGGGCGCCAGGTCGGCATCGGGCTGGACCCGAGCCTGGCCCGAGTCGGCCTCGAACACCCACAGGCCCCCGCCGGCCGTGCGCGCGGCAACGCGGCCGTGGCCGCTGGCCAGTGGTGTGGCCGGGTCCAGGCCCGCAGCCAGGCGGCGAGGCTGCGCTCGCTGTGCCGCCAGGGCCCACAGTCCACCATCGTGGGCCACGGCCAGCAGGCCCGTGGGGCCGCCCGCATGCAACTGCGCCATCGGCGTGGCGGGCGGCAGGTCGACCGGTTGCAGCACCAGGCCCGGAGGCGCCGCTGCCCGGACGCGGCGCGCCAACGGGGCCAGCAGGCCGGCGGCCAGTCCCATGACCAGGGCACCTCGTCGACGCATGATCCGCATGCCGGGCAACTCTAGACGGTTACGGCGCCGCCGCACCACCAACGGGGGTCGTCACCGCCTGGGTGCTCGCCGCGAGCCGGCTCCTGTCGAACAAGGTGTCGGCGCGGCTCGCCGAGCCGCCGTCCGCGGCGCCGTCGGCGCGTGCCGTGTCGGCTGCGTCGACCTCGCCTCCACGGCATGTCAGCAGCGAGAGCGCGACCAGGGCGATGCTTCCGAGTCGCAAGTGGTATCCGACGCGAACGGCAGGCATGCCAGCGCTCCTGGAAAGTCGGTGAAGTCCGGGCGCCGCGAGCCAGGCGAGCCTGCGCCGAGACCGCCTACGCGTTGGTGCTGCCCCGGCCGCCACGCTGCCGGCCGGGGCCCTCGCACCGACCGATCCGCGGCTATGGCGCAACCGGCGTTCCCAGCAAGGTCTTGACGTACACCTGCCAGGCAAAGGTATTGCGAGGCAGGCGCAGCAGATTGGTCGAACTGCTGCCCAGCGCCACCTGCTGGCCGTTGCCGGAGATCGCAAACGTGGTGGTGTTGCCGTTGCCGTCCACGTTCGTGGCCGAACGGTCGGCGCGCTGCTCGCTGCCGGTGGCCGTGTCTCGCACGAAGGCGTACCGGCGCTGTGCCGTGGCCGGGTCGTTGCGCGTAAACGCGACGCGCGATGCGGTATCGTCGACCGCATAGGCGCGAGGCCGGTTGGCTTGACCGAACGGCAGCAGAAGCTGGGTGCCGCCCGTGGCCAAGGTGAGGGCGTAGAGGCCTCCCACGCCCACAGGGCCGTCGTTCTGCAGATCGACCACCAGCCGCTGGCCATCGGCGGTGAAGCGCTGCGGCGCGGGGCTCGAAACGCCGTGCGGCGCCAGGCCAGCCAGCCGCACGGTGCCAGTGTCAACGCCCACCAGCAGCAGATCGGGCCGGCCGTTGGTGTCGCCCGCGGCAGGTTGGTCACGCCGCGCGTCGAAGGCCACGTCGCGGCCATCGGGCGAGATCACGGCCCGGTTGTTGGTTTGGTAGAACAGGCCGGGGCCGGCATCCAGCAGCGCGGTGGCGCTCAGGTCCAGCACCTGCTGGGTCGGGCGGTCGTACACCAGCAGCCGGGCCGGGCCGTTAGCCACGAAGTTGTAGGCGCCCAGGTAGCTGGTGGTGGGCTGGGCGATGAAGGCCACGCGCGAGCCGTCAGGGGTGATCGAGCCGAAGGTGAAGCCGGAGATGTTCGGCAGGCTGTTGCGCGGCGGGCTGACGCGCAGGAGTTCACCGGTGCGGGTGTTCTTGAGCATCAGCGTGAGCTCGATCTCCGGCCCGGGCACATAGATCTGCCCGCTGCCGCCGGAGTCGGCGGCGAAGACGACCCAGTTGCCGTCCTGGCTCATGCCGTGGCAGGTGAGGCGGGTGGTGATGGGGACGCCAGCGGCCGTGGTGTTCACCCGGGTCACGGCGCCGGTGGCCAGGTCCTTCAGGAACAGGTCGTCCTTAAAGTTGCTGTCGCCGGGCACCAGGTTGCTCGACGGGCTGCGCATGAGCACCTGCTGTCCGTCGGCACTGATGTCACAGACCTGGCCGCCGATGTTGCCGGGCGCCCCGGCTGCATTCGCCGACGCCAGGCGCACGGCGCCAGGGCTGGCCGCGGATGAAATGGTCGCTCGTGCATCGGCGTCCGACGCGTTCGCAACGGAGTCGTCGGCGTCCAATGCGCCGCCTCCGCAGGCTGCCAGGGCAGCACATGCGAACACCGCCCAGACGGGCCGGGAAAGTGGGAGGGTCGTCATGAGGTTCTTCCTGCTCGGCCGGGCACGGCGCCCACTTGCATTACAGCGATTGCCGCGCAGCAGATCCTCACGCCGAGGTGATGTTTGGATGGCCCGATCCGCGGGCCGGCTTGTCGAGCAATGGTCGATCCGCGTATCGCCGCGCGTTCGCCTGCGACCCGGGCTGGGCGGGCCGGTCCCTGGTCAACAGTGCGGGCCTGTGAACCGTTTCCACGTTGCCCCTGCGATCGTCATGCTGCGGTCGGATGCCGACCGGATGCAGGCGCTGATGCAGCCGCTGGCCCAGGGCGCCTGGCGATGATGCGGGCGCAGCCTCGGTGTTCCCTGCATATGGCAATCGATCCACGACTGCGCGGCAACCTGGGCACGCCATGTCGAGATCGTCCCTACCGAGGAGCCGGTGCTC
>JALOSQ010000043.1 GCA_025458335.1 Ideonella sp. | reverse complement strand
CGGCCAGTGGGACACGAGCATGGCGTATCAGGCGGCCCTCGACCTGGTCTTCAAGGGCAAGGAGCAGCCCAGCGGCTACACCGAGCCGCTGCTGCACGCTTGGCGGCTGAAGGTCAAGGCGGCGGCGCGCGACTGAACGCGCGGCGCGCCTGCCGAACCGACTGCGGGCTGAGGCTCACGGGGTTGCAGTGTGGCGGTGGGACCCGGTGCGGATGTGCTGGTGCTCGACGACCGGGCCGCGCCCGCGGCCGGCCCGCTGCCGTGGCGGTTCTTCACTGACGGCGTGATGGGCGGTCTCTCTCGGGGCCGCGTGTCGCTCGAGGCCGTCGACGGGCGGCCGGCCATGTGCCTGCAGGGCCGGGTGAGCCTGGAGAACAACGGCGGTTTCCTCCAGATGGCGCTGGAGGTTCCCGCTGCGGCTGCCGCCGCCGATCCCGGCTGGTCCGCCGTCGAGCTGGACCTGCGCGGCAACGGACGCCGCTATGGCGTGCACCTGCGGACCGACGCCCTGACCTTGCCGTGGCAGTCGTACCGGGCCGCGGTCGACGCACCGCCCCGCTGGCAGCGGGTGCGGTTGCCGTTCACGTCGTTCGTGCCCTACCGCACGTCCGCACCATTCGAGGCCGGCGCGCTGCGGCGGATCGGCGTGCTGGCGATCGGCGAGGCTTTCGACGCGCAGGTCTGCGTGGGGCGGGTGGCGCTCGTGCGCTGAGCGCGACGCAATGGCCGGGGCTCAGGTCGGCGTCGGGGTGCCGGCCATGCGGTCGTACTTCAGGAAGTACTTGCGAGCCATCGCCACCAGCTGGTTCTCCGACGGGTGGTCGACGGTCTCGTAGCCCACGATCTGGCGCGCCACGAGCGGCCGATGCTTCTCGACATAGTGCCGGAAGTCCGCCTGTGCGGTGTGCGACCCGGTGACCAGCACTTCGGGGATGCCGGCGAGCCCGTCGCACACATGGCCGAAGAACTCGTGCTCCGAGCGAACGGCGCTGCCATGCTTGCGTGTCTCGTGACGATGGCTCTTGACCTTGCTCGACTGCACGTGCTCGGCGTCGAACTGCAGGATCTGCGCGTTCTGGTGGTCGAGCCAGACGACGGCGTGGAACAACGAAGCGGTCATGAAGGTCCTTTCGATGTCGGCCGCGGACGGCGCGGCCGGTGGTTTGAAGCGGTTCGAACCCGCGCCGCCCAGGCACGGGCATGCGAGGTCAGGGCCGCGCCTCGGCCCGGGCCTGGCAGGTCACGCAGCGCAGCGCCCACGGCTCGAGCCGCAGGCGATCGAACGGGATCTCGGCACCGCAGTCGCTGCACAGCCCGAACTCGGGGGCGTGCACCCGCAGCAGCGCACGGCTGACCTCGCCGAGCTCGACCATCTCGCGATCGGTCAGGGCCAGGTCGACTTCGCGGTCGCTGTCGCGCTGCGGGGCATCGTCGCCGTCCTGGAGCAGCACTTCACGGGCGTGCTCGGCGCGCGAGACGCCCTGATGCCGGGCAATGGCCTGATCGAGAGCACGCCGGCGCTCGTGCAAGGCGGCTTCCAGAAGGGCCCGCTGGCCCGTGGTGAGGGTGCTGGTCATCGTGGTCTCCTGCGAGCATCGTGCCCGGCCACCCCGGCCATGTCCTTGACTGCGGTCAATCGTGCCGGGTGCCGGCGCCGGCGCTTTCTAGAATCCGGCAGCCCGCGTCCATGTCGATCGCCCGATGCCGGGCATGGAAGCCTTCGCCATGACGCCTGCCCGCAGTGACCCCGCCGATCCCGTACCGCTGTCCTGCGACGTGCTGGTCGTGGGCGCCGGGCCGGCCGGCAGCGCCTGCGCCCAGGCCCTGGCGGCCCGCGGCATCGACGTCCTGCTGGTGGACCAGCACGACTTTCCGCGCGACAAGGTCTGCGGTGACGGTCTCATCCCCGACGCGCATCACGCCTTCGCCCGGCTCGGGGTGCACGACGAGGTGATGGCGTCGGCCCGGCGGGCCACGCACGTGGGATGCATCGGGCCGCGCGGCGGGCGCATCGACGTGCCCGGGCAGCTGGCGGTGCTGCCGCGACGCGTGCTCGACGACATCCTGTGCCGCAGCGCGCGGCGCGCCGGCGCCCGCTGGCTCGCGCCCGCGAAGTTCGATGCCCCGCGGTTCGACGCCGACGGCCGCGTCGCCGGGGCCCGGCTGCGCGTGGGCGGTGTGCCGCAGGACGTCCGGGCACGCTGGGTGGTGCTGGCCACTGGCGCCGTCCCGCAGGCCCTGATCGCGTCGGGCCTGTGCGAGCGCCGCACGCCCAGCGGCGTCGCGCTGCGGGGCTACGTGCGCCACCCCGGCCTGGCCAGCCGGCTGACCGCGCTGGAGGTGGTCTGGCACAAGCGTCTCAAGCGCGGGTACGGGTGGATCTTCCCGTGCCCGGACGGGGTGTTCAACATCGGCGTCGGGCTGGCGCACAGCCACGCCAAGGGTCCTTCGGGCCAGGCCACGATGCAGGACGTCAACCTGCGGGAGATGTTCGCGACGTTCTGCGACCTGCACGGGCCGGCGCGCGAGCTGATGGCCGGCGGCGAGCCTCTGGGCGACCTGAAGGGCGCGCCCCTGCGCTGCTCGCTCGAAGGCTCTGCGCTGCACCGGCCCGGGTTGCTGGTCACCGGCGAGGCGGCCGGCAGCACCTATGCCTTCACCGGCGAAGGCATCGGCAAGGCGATGGAAACCGGCCTGCTGGCGGCGCAGGCGCTGCTCGAGCACGGATTGCGGCCGGCGCCTGCAACCACGGCCGGCCATGAGCACTCCGACCTCGCGGTGCGCGAGGCCTATGCCGCTTCGATCCGCGCGCTCAAGCCGCGCTTCGACCTGTACGAGCGGGCCAACCGCGTCAACGACCATCCCTGGCTGGCCGACCTGCTGATCTGGCGGGCACGGCGCAGCACACGCATCCTCAACCGCATGAAAGGCGTGCTCGACGAGACCGGCAATCCGGGCAATCTCGTCAGCGTGCGCGGCATCGTGCGACTGTTCCTGCCGATTCGCTGATGCCGCGTCGGCCATTGCCGTCCGCGGGCCGGGGCGTGCGGGGCCGCGCGTGGCGCCGACGCTGCACGGGATCGGGGGGGCTGCGCGGTCGGGCCGGTTCGCGCCACACTGCACGGCTGGACCCTGCATCACCCCTGCGCCGCCCCGCATGACGCCGATCCCCGTTCCGCGCTTCGAACTCTTCTACCGCTACGACGAGCTCACCCGCCTGCTGCACGACTACGCCCGCGCGTTGCCGGACCTGTTCGAGGTCCGCTCGATCGGCAGGAGCCACGAGGGCCGCGACATCTGGGTCGTCGTGGCTACCAACCAGGCGAGCGGCCCGGACACCGACAAGCCGGCCTTCTGGTGCGACGGCAACATCCATGCGGCCGAGCTCACCGCCAGCACGGCGGTGCTCTACTACCTGCACACGCTGGCGCAGTCGTACGGCCAGGACGACGAGCTGGGCAGGCAGGTGACGCACCTGCTGGACACCCGGGCGATCTACCTGTGTCCGCGCCTCAATCCCGACGGGGCCGAGCTCGCGCTGGCCGACCGCCCGCGCCACATCCGCTCCTCGACGCGGCCCTACCCCTTCGACGAAGCACCGGTCGAGGGATTGACCGTCGAGGACGTCGACGGCGACGGGCGCGTGCTCACGATGCGCATCCCCGACCCGCACGGGCCCTACAAGGCGCATCCCGACGACGCGCGGCTGATGATCCCGCGCGAGCCCGGCGAGTTCGGTGGCACCTACTGGCGCCTGATGCCCGAGGGCACGCTGCAGCACTTCGACGGCCTGCGCATCGAGGTCAACAAGGACGTCGAGGGACTCGACCTGAACCGCAACTTCCCGGCCGGCTGGAGGCAGGAGTTCGAGCAGGCCGGCGCGGGCCCGTACCCGACCAGCGAGCCCGAGGTGCGCGCGATGGTCGACTTCATCGTGAAGCATCCCAACATCGGGGCCGGGATCAGCTACCACACGCACAGCGCCGTGATCCTGCGGCCGATGGGCACGCAGTCGGACGACGACATGGTCCCGGAGGACCTGTGGACCTACAAGCGGTTCTCGGCGCTCGGCGAACGGCACACGGGCTACCCGGCGGTGAGCGTGTGGCACGACTTCCGCTATCACCCGCACGAGGTCATCACCGGCACGGCCGAGTGGCTGTACGAGCACCTCGGCGCGCTGTTCTGGGTCGTCGAGCTGTGGTCGCCCAACCGCGAGGCGGGCATCACCGACTACAAGTGGACCGAGTGGTACCGGGACCACCCGGTCGAGGACGACCTCAAGCTGCTGCGCTGGAGCGACACCGCCTGCGGCGGGCGGGCCTTCGTCGACTGGACGCCGTTCCAGCACCCACAGCTCGGCGCGGTCGAGATCGGCGGCTGGGACAAGATGAACTATTGGCGCAACCCGCCGCCGGAGCTGCGGCGGCGCGAGGTCGAGCGCTTCCCGGCGTGGATGAACCAGATCGCACTCAGCCTGCCGCGGCTGGAGTTGCTGCGCACCGAGGTTCGCGCGCTCGGCCCGGACTCCTGGCGCATCCGCTTCGCGGTCGCCAACAGCGGCTGGCTGCCGTCGTCCGTCACCCAGCGGGCCCGCCAGCGCCAGGTCGTGCGCGGGGTGATGTGCGAGATCCACCTGCCGCAGGGCGACCCAGCGGTCTCGCTCGTCAGCGGTGCGCCGCGGGCCGAGGGCCCGCACCTGGAGGGCCACGCGCCGGCCACTTCGCTGCAGTCCTTCCTGCCCTCGCGGCGGATCACCGGTGACCGGGCGGTCGTGGAGTGGGTGGTGCGCGCGCCCCGCGGCACGCGCATCGGCCTGAGCGCGCGTGCCGATCGCGCGGGAGCCGTTCGCACCGAGGTCGTGCTGGACTGATCAATCTGCCGGGCGGATCGTCCGCCCGACCGGTCCGCCCCCCGTGAGCCGTCGGGTCAGCGTGCGGGCTCCCCGGCGGGGTGCCTCGGCAGGTGCCGAGCCAGCACGCGCCGCAGGCGCTCCGGGTCGATCGGCTTGGTCAGGAAGTCATTCATGCCGGCGGCGAGGGCTTCCTCGCGCTCGCTGACCAGGGCTGCGGCGGTCAAGGCCACGATGGGCAGCCGATGGGCGTCGAACCGGGCCCGCAGCGCCCGTGTCGCCTCGTGGCCGCTCATGACGGGCATCTGGACGTCCATCAGCACGAGGTCGAACGGGCGGCCCTCGCGCTCGGCGGCCATGACGGCCTCGACGGCCTGCGCGCCGTCGCTGGCCTGCGAGGGACGGATGCCCCATTGCTCCAGCAGCGCATTGGCCACCAGCATGTTGACCGGGTTGTCCTCGACCAGCAGCACGCGCGCGCCGGGCGGCAGCGGCGCGTCCAGCGGGATGGGCGGTGCATCGGCCACGAGAGGGGCGTGTGGCTCGTCGACCGCCTCGAGCGGGATGTCGGCCCAGAAGCGGCTGCCGCGCCCGACCTCGCTGTCGAGGCCGACCTGCCCGCCCATCAGCTCGGCCAGTTGCCGGCAGATCGACAGTCCCAGCCCCGTGCCGCCGAAGCGCCGGGTGGTCGATTCGTCGGCCTGCGAGAACGGCTGGAAGAGCCGGGCCTGAACGTCCGGTGGGATGCCGGGCCCTGTGTCGATCACGCTGAGCCGCACGCGACGGCTGCCATCGGCTTCGGTCCGCGACGCGAGTTCGATGTGCACATGGCCCTGCGCCGTGAACTTGACGGCATTGGCGGTGAAGTTCGCCAGGATCTGGCGCAGCCGGGTGGCGTCGCCTCGCACCCGGCGCGGCACGCCCGGCGCGATCGCCAGGGCCAGGCGCAGGCTTCGCGCCTCGGCCTGCGGCGCGAAGCTGGCGTGCACCCCCGTGGCGAGCGCGTGCAGGTCGAACTCGGCCGACTCGAGCAGCAACTTGCCGGCCTCGATCTTGGACAGGTCCAGGATGTCGGAGATGATGGTCAGCAGCCCGAGCGCGCTGTCATGGATCTGGCGCAGGTACTCGGTGCGGGACGGCTCGGCGGTGACGGGCTCGAGCGCCAGGCGGGTCAGGCCGATCATCGCGTTGAGCGGCGTGCGGATCTCGTGGCTCATGTTGGCCAGGAACGCGCTCTTGGCCCGGTTCGCGGCCTGCGCGTCGTCGCGGGCCTTGGCCAGCGCCGCCTGCACCGCGCGCCGCTCGGTGATGTCCTCGAAGATCCAGATCGTGCCGGCGGCCGGGTCGGCCACGTCGATCGCGCGCGCCAGCATGCGGCACCAGAACGCGCTGCCGTCGCGACGCCGCAGCGAGTGCTCCATCTCGACGGTCTCGCCCTGGGCGAGCAGCGGCTGCGCGTACGCCTCGGCCGCGTCGAGATCGGTGATGCCCGGCCAGGCGAACGAGATCGGCTGGCCGACCATCTCGTCCCTCCCGCAGCCCAGCATCTGCTCGAGACGCCTGTTCGCCATCTGGACCGTGCGGTCGCGCGTCAGTGCGATGCCCACCGAGGCGTTGTCGAGGATCGCCTCGCGTTCCACGCGGCTGCGTTCGGCCTCGGTCGTGTCGCGCGAATTCGTGACCAGGTACTCCTGGCCGTCGAGCGAGAAGCGCGCGGCCGACAGCATCAGCGGCCGACCGGCTCCCGACTTGGTGCGCACCTGCACGGGCCAGTCCGCGAGGCGTCCGCGGTCGTGCATGGCCTTCACGATGGCCGCCCGGGTGTCGGCCGACCACAGGCCGATCTCGAGCGAGGTGCGGCCGATCACTTCCTCGCGCGACCAACCGGTCAGGCGCAGGAAGGTGTCGTTGACCATCAGGTAGCGGCCGGTCGCCAGCTCGGTGAGGGTGATCGAGTCGGGGCTCGTGGCGACCAGCAGCGACAGGAGCGTCTCGGACCGTCGCAGGGCGCTCTGCGCCGCCAGGCGCTCGGTGACATCGTGGTAGATCGACAGGGTGGCCAGGCCGTGCGGCGTCTCGACGCGCACCGCCGACGCCTCCACGGTGATCAGGTCGCCGCGCTGCGTCAGCAGTTCGTATTCGGCCATCGGCAGGGCCTCGCCGGCCGCCAGTCGCTCGACCTGCGCAAGCTGCGACTCCACGAACTCGCGACCCTCCGGAGGCACGAGCCAGTCGATCAGCCGCAGGCCGGCCATGGCCTGCGGGCTGCCGAAGCCGAACAGCCGACAGGCCTCCGCATTGGCCTCGATGATCGAACCCTGCCGGTGCAGCAGCAGGGGCGACGGCGAGCGCGCAAACAGCTCCCGGTAGCGGGCCTCGCTGGCCTCGCGGGCCCGCTGCGCCGTCGCTTCGCGCGTCACGTCGCGGCCGACGCCCCAGTAGCCGCTGAAGCGGCCGACGGCGTCGAAGCGCGGCTGGCCGCTGATCGACAGGATGCGCGAGCGCCCGTGCCGGTCGCGCCGGCGCACGAGCAGCGCATGGAAGGCGCGGTGCGCCTCCAGGTCGGCCCGGTGCGCGTCCATCTGCTCGTCGCCAAGGCCGTAGTCGTCCATCGACCACGGCGTGAGCCCCAGCCGCGAGCCGACCGGCAGGCAGGCCGCCCCGTCGCGGTTCTCGGTGAGGGCCGTGAACCGGAACTCGGCGTCCATCTCCCAGTACCAGTCGGCGGCCATGCGCAGCAGGGCGCGGAAGCGCTGCTCGCGCTGCTGGCCCTGGGCAAGGGCGCCGCGGACCACCGTCGCGACGACGGCGCCGACACCCAGGCCGCCGGCCAGCAGCAACAGGTGGACGATCCCGAGCACCCAGACCGGCGCTCCGGGCGCGGCATGCACGTTCGCCAGCAGGCCGGTGGACTCCGCCGCCCACAGCAGCCCCACCAGCGTGGCCTGCCCCGCGGCCATCCAGGCCCCGGGTCGCCAGCCGTTGATGATGACAACGCAGGACAGCAGCAGCGTGAAGTACGCGATGGTCGGTGCCCGCAGGCCTTCGCCGAGGCCGAATGCGACCACCGCGATCGCGATCGACGCGAGCCAGCTGCAGGCCATGACGGTGCGCGCGAGGTCGAGGCGGGGCAGGCGCCACCACGCCAGCGCGAAGACGCAGGCCACCAGGGTCGCAGTGCCGACCATCGCCGCGCGGACCGAGGGGGGCGCGTGCACCAGCAGGATCGGCACGCCGGCCAGGGCTGACAGTGCGCCGGTTCCGAAGAACAGGCGGGCGACCCGGCGGTCCAGGCCGCTCGTCCAGGGCGACCGCCGGCGAGCGCGCAGCAGGTCGTCGCGCTCGGAGGCCGGCTCGGAGGTGCCCGCCATGGCGCGACGCGTTCAGGCCGAGGGCGGCCGGGGGGGATCGGCGCCGCGCAAGGCGGCCGCGCGCAGCTGCTCGCGTGTATCGGCGGCGACGCGGCGTGCGGCGTCGGCAAAGTCGGCACCGGCCGACGCATACAGGATCGCCCGCGACGAGTTCACGACGATGCGCCCGCCGAGTCCGCCGGGCCGGGCCCGCCAGCCCGCCTGCACCGCCGCGGGCGCGTCGCCGCCCTGGGCGCCGACGCCGGGGATCAGCAGCGGCAGCGAGGGCGCGATCTCGCGCACGCACGCGATCTCGCGAGGCGCCGTGGCGCCGACCACCAGCCCGAGTCGTCCGTCGCGCTGCCAGGGGCCGTCGGCCAGGCGGGCGATGCGCTCGAAGACGCGTTCGGCTGGCCAGTCGCCGGTGGCGGCGAGCACCTGGTCCTGCAGGTCGGCGCCGCCCGGATTCGAGGTGCGGCACAGCAGGATGAGGCCGACGTCCGGAACGGCGAGGTACGGCTCGAGCGAGTCGAAGCCCATGTACGGCGACAGGGTGACGGCGTCGGCCCGGTAGCGTTCGAAGGCCTCGCGCGCGTAGCGCTCCGCGGTGCTGCCGATGTCACCGCGCTTGGCGTCGAGGATCACCACTGCCGCGGGCGCGGCCCGGCGGATGTGCGCGATCAGGTCCTCGAGCTGGTCCTCGGCCCGGTGGGCCGCGAAGTGCGCGATCTGGGGCTTGTACGCGCAGGCCAGGTCGGCCGTCGCGTCGACGATCGCCCGGCAGAAGTCGAGGATGCGGTTCGCGTCGCCGGCCCAGCCGCCCGGGAACCGCGCCGGCTCGGGGTCGAGCCCGACGCACAGCATCGAGTCGAGGCTGTCCTGCGCGCGGGCCAGCCGGGCGGCGAACGACCCATGGGCCGGGGCGGCGCCGGGGGCCGTCACGAGCCGGCTCCCTGCGCCGCGCGCCGCGCCAGGCCGGCCGCCAGGCCGACGTAGCTGCCAGGGGTCATCGCCAGCAGCCGCGCCTTCTCGACCGCAGGCAGGTCGAGCCCGCCGATGAAGTCGTGCAGGGCCTCGCGCGTGATGGCCCGCCCGCGCGTGAGGGCCTTCAGCTGCTCGTACGGGTTGGCCAGGCCGTGGCGGCGCATCACCGTCTGGATGGGTTCGGCGAGCACTTCCCAGGCTGCGTCGAGGTCGGCAGCCAGACGCTCATGGTCGACCTCGAGCTTGGCCATGCCGCGCGCCAGCGAGTCACAGGCGAGCACCGCGTACCCGAGCGCCACGCCCATGTTGCGCAGCACCGTGCTGTCGGTCAGGTCGCGCTGGAAGCGGCTGACCGGCAGCTTCTGCGAGAGGTGCGCCAGCACGGCATTGGCCAGGCCCAGGTTGCCCTCGGCGTTCTCGAAGTCGATCGGGTTGACCTTGTGCGGCATCGTGCTCGAGCCGACCTCGCCGGCCTTGAGCTTCTGGCGGAAATAGCCCAGCGACACGTAGCCCCAGACGTCGCGCGACCAGTCGACCAGGATCGTGTCGACGCGCGCGACCGCATCGAACAGTTCGGCCATCCAGTCGTGAGGCTCGATCTGGGTGGTGTGGGAGCTGAACGCCAGGCCCAGGCGCTGCTCGACGACCGTGCGGCTGAAGGATTCCCAGTCGAAGTGCGGGAAGGCGGCCAGATGGGCGTTGTAGTTGCCGACCGCGCCGTTCATCTTGGCCAGCGGCACGACCGCGGCCACGCGGTCGCGGGCCCGCTGCAGTCGCACGGCGACGTTCGCCGCCTCCTTGCCCAGCGTCGTCGGGCTGGCCGTCTGGCCATGCGTACGGCTGAGCATCGGCGTGTCCGCCTCGGCGGCGGCCATCGACCGCAGGCCCTCGAGCACGCGGTCGATGGCCGGCAGCAGCACTTCTTGGCGCGCCGCCCGCAGCATCAACGCGTGACTGGTGTTGTTGATGTCTTCGCTGGTGCAGGCGAAGTGCACCCATTCGCTGGCCGCGGCGAGCTCGGGCTGGTTCGCGCAGCGAGCCTTGAGCCAGTACTCGACCGCCTTGACGTCGTGGTTGGTGGTGCGCTCGATGTCCTTGATCGCCAGGGCGTCCGCCTCCGAGAAGCGGGCCACGAGGCCGCGAAGCAGCCCGCGCGCGGACTCGCTCAGGGGCCGGAACTCGGCAAAGCCCGCGTCGGACAGCGCGATGAACCACTCGACCTCGACCTGCACCCGGCGGTGCATCAGCCCGAACTCGGACAGCAGGGCGCGCAGCGGCCCGAGCCGGCCGGCGTATCGGCCATCCAGCGGCGACAGGGCAGTGAGGGCGGACAGTTCCATCGGCTCGGCGGCGGCACTCGAGACGTCCGCAGGGCGCGCGGCGACGGCGGCGCGCTCGGGGAGGTCGACAGGAGGGGGGGAAACGCGCACCGATTCTAGGCAGCGCGAACCGGCCGGCCGCGTGAATCATCCCGCCGCTCGACCCCCGCGGGGGTCCGGCACCCGACGGTCTACCAGCGAACCTCGAAGCGGCAGGCGTCGGCCCCGACCGACGCACAGGCGGTCTCCGCGACCCGGGCGCGCGGATGCACCAGGGTGGTGAACAGCCGCTCGAACACGGCGGCGTGGTAGGCGCAGGCCGGTCCCTCGGTGTGAATGCCCCGGCAGGTCGGGTTGTCGTGCAGCACGAGCAGGACCGGTCGCCCGCCGCGCGAGGCGGCGCGCCAGCCGCCGGGCCGTACCTCGAAGCGGCCGCTGCCGGCGAAGGTCCAGGCATGGGCGCCGATCGCGCGGAGCAAGACCCGCGAGGCCAGCGGCGCGGGCAGGTGCCGCAGCAGCGCCTGCACGGGTCTTGGGATGCGATGCGCCAGCAGGTAGGCCGCCGTGCGTTCCCCGGCGTCGCGGGCCACACGCTCGACCTCGCCAGGTCCGAGCAGCGCGCGCAGCGCGTGGTGCAGCCGGATCACGTCCTGCTCGTCGACCATCTGCGACGGAGGGCTGCGCAGGTGGTGCGCCAGGCCGGCGCGCTCGAACACCCCCTGCGCCAGCCCGGCCCCGCCCACCTCGCGCAGTGCCTCGTCGACCCGGGTGATCGCGTTGGGGCCGATGCGTGAGGCCGGCGCGACCGCGGAGGCCGTCGCTGAGGTGGTCATCTCGGGTCCGCCGCGGGTTCTCGCGTCGCCGCGCCCTGCAAGAAGGGGCGACCGGCAGCCTTACTTGCCGACTGCCTCGGCGCGCTCGCGCGTGACCGGTTCCGGCACGCCGGGCTCCTCGAGGGACTCGTCGAGCTGCTCCTTGCCGCCGCCACAGGCCGACACCTGCATGGCGGCCAGCGCTGCCGCGGCGATCTCCTCGCCCTTCTTGCGGCGCATCTCGATCTTCGGACCGTGCATCGTCACCCAGGCCTCGTCGGCCTCGGCGATGGCCTGCGGGTCGGGTCGTTCGTGCACACGCTGGTCGGCAAACTTGAAGTCGACGTTCTTCTTGCTCTGCGGGCCCCAGTAGCCGACGCGGCCCAGGTCGTAGAAGGTGCGCTCGAAGCCGCTCTTCAGGAAGGCCTTGAGGCAGCCCATCAGGTACTTGCGCCGGAACTTGTCCTTCTCCCAGGGGTACTGGAAGAAGCTCTTGTTCATGAAGAAGCGGCGGTAGTTGTTCATCACCCGGTCGAGCAGCTCGGCGCGGTCCATCGCGTCGGGCTTCATGATCGGGGTCACGAAGTTGTACTTCTCGAAGTCGAACACCTCGACCTTGTCGCCGAGCTCCTGGAACAGGTCGCTGAAGGGCCAGGGCGTGTACATCGCCCAGTTGGCCATGTCGGGGTTCCAGTCCCGCGCCATCTGGTAGGT
>JALOSQ010000300.1 GCA_025458335.1 Ideonella sp. | reverse complement strand
CTCGCCCCAGCGGTCGAGGATGTCTCGCGCGCGCAGGCTGCCGGTCCAGCGGTGGTGGTCCTCGAGCAGCTTGCGCACGATCTGCTCGTCGGTCGCCGGTTCGGCGCCCGCCAAGCGGTGCCAGACCGCACGGTCGAGCGTGGCCTGCTGTTCGTTGGACGACAGCAGCTTCTCGAGCGTGACCATCGACGTGTTGCAGCGGCCGGCAAAGCTGCCGTCCTCGTCATAGACGTAGGCGATGCCGCCGCTCATGCCGGCCGCGAAGTTGCGCCCGGTGCGGCCGAGCACCATCACCGTGCCGCCGGTCATGTACTCGCAGCCGTGGTCGCCGGTGCCCTCGACCACCGCGGTGGGCCTCGCCGCGGAACTCGATCGACGGGCGCACGGCGATACGCCCCCCCGACAGGCCCTTGCCGGTGTAGTCGTTCGCGTCGCCGATCAGGTAGAGCGTGATGCCCTTGGCCAGGAACGCGCCGAAGCTCTGGCCGCCGGTGCCCTCCATCTGGATGAAGATGGTGTGGTCGGGCAGGCCCTCGGGCCGATGACGGATCAGCTCGCCGGAGAGCATCGCGCCGACACTGCGGTTGACGTTGCGCGCGTCCTCCATGAACTGGACCTTCTCGCCGCGCTCGATCGCCGGCTTGCAGCGGTCGATGAGCTTGACGTCGAGCGCCTTCTCGAGGCCGTGGTCCTGCTCCTGCAGGTGGTAGCGCGGGACCCCGCTGGGCGCCTCGGGCTGGTGGAAGATGCGGGCGAAGTCCAGGCCGCGCGCCTTCCAGTGCTCGATGCCCTTGCGGGTGTCGAGCAGGTCGCTGCGCCCGATCAGATCGTCGAAACGGCGGATGCCCAGCTGCGCCATGATCTGGCGCGCTTCTTCGGCCACGAAGAAGAAGTAGTTGACGACGTGCTCGGGCTTGCCCGCGAACTTCGCGCGCAGCACCGGATCCTGCGTGGCCACGCCCACCGGGCAGGTGTTGAGGTGGCACTTGCGCATCATGATGCAGCCCTCGGCCACCAACGGCGCGGTCGCGAAGCCGAACTCGTCCGCGCCGAGCAGCGCGCCGATCACCACGTCGCGGCCGGTCTTCATCTGGCCGTCGGCCTGCACGCGGATGCGACCGCGCAGGCGGTTCAGCACGAGGGTCTGCTGGGTCTCGGCCAGGCCCAGCTCCCAGGGCGTTCCGGCGTGCTTGATCGAGCTCCACGGAGAGGCGCCCGTGCCGCCGTCGTGGCCGGCGATCACCACGTGGTCGGCCTTGCACTTGGCCACGCCGGCGGCCACCGTGCCCACGCCGACCTCGGAGACCAGCTTGACGCTCACCGAGGCCCGCGGGTTCGCGTTCTTCAGGTCGTGGATGAGCTGCGCGAGATCCTCGATCGAGTAGATGTCGTGGTGCGGCGGCGGGCTGATCAGGCCCACGCCCGGCACCGAGTAGCGCAGGAAGCCGATGTACTCGCTGACCTTGCCGCCCGGCAGCTGGCCGCCTTCGCCCGGCTTGGCGCCCTGCGCCATCTTGATCTGGATCTGGTCGGCGCTGACCAGGTATTCGGTCGTCACGCCGAAGCGGCCCGAGGCCACCTGCTTGATCTTGCTGCGCAGGCTGTCGCCGGCCTTCAGCTCGATGTCGGACTCGATGACCTTGGCGCCGATCACGTCGCTGACCTTGGTGCCGTCGGCGATCGGGATGCCCTTGAGCTCGTTGCGGTAGCGTGCCGGGTCCTCGCCGCCCTCACCGGTGTTGCTCTTGCCGCCGATGCGGTTCATCGCGATCGCCAGCGTCGTGTGCGCCTCGGTCGAGATCGAGCCGAGCGACATCGCCCCCGTGGCGAAGCGCTTGACGATCTCGGCGGCCGGTTCGACCTCCTCGACCGGGATCGCCCTGGCCGGGTCGACCTTGAACTCGAACAGGCCGCGCAGCGTCATGTGCCGGCGGCTCTGGTCGTTGATGATCCGCGCGTACTCCTTGTAGGTGTCGAACTTGCCGCCGCGCACGCTGTGCTGAAGCTTGGCGATCGCGTCCGGCGTCCACATGTGCTCCTCGCCGCGCACGCGCCAGGCGTACTCGCCGCCGGCGTCGAGCATGGTGGCGAGCACGGGGTCGTCGCCGAACGCGGCCTGGTGCATGCGCAGCGCCTCCTCGGCCACCTCGAACACGCCGATGCCGCCCACCTGGCTCGCGGTGCCGCGGAAGTACTTGTCCACGAAGTCCTTCTGCAGGCCGATGGCCTCGAAGATCTGGGCGCCGCAGTACGACATGTACGTGCTGATGCCCATCTTCGACATGATCTTCGACAGCCCCTTGCCGACTGCCTTGACGTAGTTGTAGACCGCCTTCTCGGGCGACAGGGCGCCGCTCAGGCCCTTGTGCAGGTCGGCCAGGGTCTCCATCGCGAGGTACGGGTGGACCGCCTCGGCGCCGTATCCGGCGAGCACCGCGAAGTGGTGCACCTCGCGGGCCGACCCGGTCTCGACCACGAGCCCCGCCGTCGTGCGCAGGCCCTCGCGGACCAGGTGGTGGTGGATCGCCGACAGCGCGAGCAGGGCCGGGATCGCGACCTGCGTGCGGCTCATGCCGCGGTCGCTGATGATGAGGATGTTGTGGCCGTCCTTGATCGCGTCCACCGACTCCGCGCACAGCGAGGCCAGCTTGGCCTCGACGCCTTCACGGCCCCAGGCCAGCGGGTAGGTGATGTCGAGCGTGTGGCTGCGGAACTTGCCCGACGTGTGCTGCGCGATCGAGCGCAGGCGCGCCATGTCGTCGAAGTCGAGCACCGGCTGGTGCACCTCGAGGCGCATCGGCGGGTTGACCGCGTTGATGTCGAGCAGGTTGGGCTTGGGCCCGATGAAGCTGTTGAGCGACATCACGATGGCCTCGCGGATCGGGTCGATCGGCGGGTTCGTGACCTGGGCGAACAGCTGCTTGAAGTAGTTGTAGAGCGGCTTGTCCTTGCCGGACAGCACGGCGAGCGGCGAGTCGTTGCCCATCGACCCGATCGCCTCCTCGCCGGCCTGCGCCATCGGGCTGAGCAGGAATTTCAGGTCCTCCTGCGTGTAGCCGAAGGCCTGCTGGCGGTCGAGCAGGGTCTCGACGGGCTGCGGCCCCGCGTCGCCGGCCGGCAGGTCCTCGAGCTTGATGCGCACGCTCTCGATCCACTGCCGGTACGGCTTGGCCGACGCGAACTGGGTCTTGAGCTCCTCGTCGTCGATGATGCGCCCCTGCTCCAGGTCGATCAGGAACATCTTGCCCGGCTGCAGGCGCCACTTCTTGACGATGCGGTTCTCGGGGATCGGCAGCACGCCCGACTCGGAGGCCATGACCACCAGGTCGTCGTCGGTGACGATGTAGCGCGCCGGGCGCAGGCCGTTGCGGTCGAGCGTGGCGCCGATCTGGCGCCCGTCGGTGAAGACCATCGCCGCGGGGCCGTCCCAGGGCTCCAGCATCGCGGCGTGGTATTCGTAGAAGGCGCGGCGGCGCTCGTCCATGCCCTCGTGGTTCTCCCAGGCCTCCGGGATCATCATCATCGCGGCGTGGGCCAGCGGGTAGCCGGCCATCACGAGCAGCTCGAGGGCGTTGTCGAAGGTCGCGGTGTCGCTCTGGCCCTCGAAGCTGATGGGATACAGCTTGGGCAGGTCGTCGCCGAGCACGGGCGACTTCATCACGCC
>JALOSQ010000299.1 GCA_025458335.1 Ideonella sp. | reverse complement strand
CAGGAGGCGCTGGGCTTCGCCCGCCCACGCTACCTCCACACGCCCTTGGTGATGGCGCCCGACGGCCAGAAGCTGTCCAAGCAGACGGGAGCCGCGGCACTCGACGTCGGCGATCCCGTCCGGGCCCTCGGCGAGGCGGCGGCGGCGCTCGGACTGGGCGACGGCAGCGGCCTGCCGCGCCACTGCACGATCGGGGAGTTCCTCGCGGACGCCGTCGCCCGATGGCGGGCGCGCGGCCCCGCGTCATCGGCGCCCGAGGGCGCCGACACGTGGGTGGGCTAGCATGTACGACCCTGCGCAGCCGTGCTCATGTGCCGAGCCGCTTCGCCAGGTCACGCCAACCCCTCCCGCGGCCCTGGTGCCGCCAAAGGCCACGCCATGCAGACCACGCCCTCGGGCCTCCAGTTCGACGACACACAGCCGGGCACCGGCGCCGAGGCCGTTGCCGGCCGCCAGGTGACCGTCCACTACACCGGCTGGCTCTATCAGGACGGCACCAAGGGCCGCAAGTTCGACAGCAGCAAGGACCGCGGCGACCCGTTCCGCTTCCACCTCGGCGCGGGCCAGGTGATCCAGGGCTGGGACGAGGGCGTCCAAGGCATGAAGGAAGGCGGGACGCGCATGCTCGTCATCCCGCCGCAGCTGGGATACGGGGCGCGTGGCGCCGGTGGGGTGATCCCGCCGAACGCGACCCTGATGTTCGAGGTCGAGTTGCTGAAGGCCTGACGGCTCGACGGCCTGGTGGGTCCGGTTGCGCTGCCGGGCACCAGCGCCGGCATGCAGCCGGGGTGACCGGCCCGGGGTCCGCCCCCATGATCGTCCGATACGACATCCTCCATGTGACCGAGTACCGGTACGCCCGGCCGGTGCGCTTCGGCGAGCATCGCGTGATGTTCCGCCCGCGAGACAGCCACGACCTGCGCGTCCTGGCCACCGACCTGCAGGTGAGCCCATCGTCCGAGATCCGGCTGATCCAGGACTCGCACTCGAACTCGGTCGCGCTGGTGCACCCGCACGAGCAGGCGGAGGTTCTTCGCATCACGTGCACGTTCACGATCGAGCATGCCCGCACGCACAACCTCGAACTTCCCCTTCTGCCGCGGGCGGAGGTGTTTCCGATCGCCTACACCGTCGACGAGCGCTTCGACCTCGAGCTCTACATGCGGCCGCACCACGACGACCCGGGGGGCGAGCTGACGGCCTGGGCGCAGCGCTTCGTCGTCGGCGAAGGTGGACCGCGCAGCCCGCGCGACGCCCTCGTCGAGATGAACCGCACGATCCGCGAGCAGTTCCGGTACACCGCGCGCGACGAGGAGGGCGTGCAGACGCCGCACGAGACGCTCGAGCGCCGCTCGGGCAGCTGTCGCGACTTCGCGCTGCTGATGATGGAGGCGGCGCGGCGCCTGGGCATGGCCGCGCGCTTCGTCTCCGGCTACATCCACGATCCCGCCCTCGACCAGGACGTCGATGGCGACGGCAGCTCGGACATCGTGGGCTCCGGCGCCACCCACGCCTGGTTGCAGGCCTACCTGCCCGGGGCCGGCTGGGTGCCGTTCGATCCGACGAACAACCTGCTCGGCGGGACCGAGCTCATCCGCGTGGGCGTGGCACGCCACCCGGCCCAGGCCGCCCCGGTCTCGGGGACCTGGTTCGGCGAACCCGACGCCTACCTCGGCATGACGGTCGACGTGCAGGTGCGGCGGCACCGCTAGAGACCGGCGCCACCCGCCCGCGCTGGCCGGGCAACGCGCAAGGCCTCAGGCCACCAGGAAGTGGGTCCGGTAGTACACGAGCTCGTCGATCGACTCGTGGATGTCGGCCAGCGCGGTATGCGCCTGCGCCTTCTTGAAACCGTCGAGCAGCGCCGGCTTCCAGCGACGGGCCAGCTCCTTGAGCGTGCTGACGTCGAGGTTGCGGTAGTGGAAGTGCTGCTCCAGGCGGGGCATCGTGCGCGCGAGGAAACGCCGATCCTGGCAGATCGAGTTGCCGCACATCGGGGACTTGCCCGCGGGCACGTACGCGCGCAGGAACTCGAGCACCCGCGCCTCGGCCGCCGCCTCGTCGACGGTCGACTCGCGGACCCGTTGCGTCAGGCCGCTCTTGCCATGGGTGGCCGTGTTCCACGCGTCCATGCCCGCCAGCACGGCGTCGCTCTGGTGGATCGCCAGCACCGGCCCTTCCACCCGCACCGTGACCTGCGGGTCGGTCACGACCACGGCCACCTCGATGATGCGATCGGTGTCCGGATCGAGGCCCGTCATCTCGAGGTCGATCCAGATCAGGTTCTGGTCGCTCGCAGCGAGTACCGGGGCGGACGGGACGACGTCGGTGGACACATGGACTCCTGGATGAATGCCGCTGCATGCGGCCCGGGCATTGTGGCAGTCCTACACTGTCCACATGGAGGGGCATCCGCTGACCGTGGTGTTCGCCGTGGCCCTGGTCGCCTCGATCGGGCTGCGGCTGTGGCTCGTGTCCCGGCAGATGCGGCACGTCGCCCGACACGCCCACTCGGTGCCTGGCGACTTCTCGGCCTCGGTCACGCCGCAGGCGCACCTGAATGCCGCGCGCTACACCCTCGCCAAGGGACGGCTCGGCGTGATCTCGATGCTGCTGGGCGCCACCGTCCTGGTGGGCTGGACCCTGCTGGGTGGCCTCGATGCGCTCAACGGGCTGGTTCACGATGCCATCGAGCCGTTGTGGCCGGGTCCGGGGGGTGATCTGGCCTACCAGCTCGCCCTGGTCGGTGCCTTCGTGCTCCTGTCGGCACTCATCGACCTCCCGCTGGAGGCGTACGCGACCTTCGGCGTCGAGCAGCGTTTCGGCTTCAACCGCATGACGTGGCGCCTGTTCGCAGCCGACTTGCTGCGCAGCATCGCGGTGGGCGTGGTGATCGGCGCGCCGCTTGCTGCGCTGATGCTGTGGCTGATGGGCGTGGCAGGCTCGGTGTGGTGGGCCTGGGCCTGGGGGGCCTGGATGCTGTTCAGCGTCCTCATGCTGGTGCTCTACCCCACGGTGATCGCGCCGCTGTTCAACCGGTTCGAGCCCCTGGCCGACGAGTCGCTGCGCGAGCGGGTCGAGTCTCTCCTGAAACGCTGCGGCTTTGCCTCGCGCGGCTTGTTCGTGATGGACGGCAGCCGCCGCTCGAGCCACGGCAACGCGTACTTCACCGGATTCGGCGCGGCCAAGCGGGTGGTGTTCTTCGACACGCTGCTGGCCCGCCTGACCCCCGCGGAGATCGAAGCCGTGCTGGCCCATGAGCTGGGGCACTACCGCCGACGCCATCTGGCGCAGCGGCTGCTGCTGAGTGCGGTGGC
>JALOSQ010000298.1 GCA_025458335.1 Ideonella sp. | reverse complement strand
CGGCACCTACCTCGTCTCCGCCTTCGCCTCCAACCCCTCCGCTCGTACCTCCACCAACTTCGTCTGGAAAGTCAGTGGCAATGTCAGCACCGGGTCCCCGGTCACCTACCGCGCTCGGTATGTCCAGATCGAGCAGCTCAGCGAGCTCTCCGGCGGCCCCTGGGGCGCGATGGCCGAGTTCAACCTGGTCGACGCGAACGGCAGCGCACTGCCGCGCACCGGCTGGAACGTGTCGGCCGACAGCGAAGAAACCTCGGGCGAAAACGGTCGTGCATCGAACGTCCTGGATGGCAACCCCGCCACGCACTGGCACAGCCGCTACTCCGGCGGCACCGACGCGTTGCCTCACCGCCTGACCTTCGACCTCGGCTCCCCGCGGAGCTTCGGCGGCTTCCGCTACCTGCCCCGGCAGGGCGGGGGCAACGGCACCTTCGGCCAGTACCGGGTGTGGCTCAGCCACGACGGCATCGCGTGGAGCGCAGCGCTGGCCAGCGGCGACCTCGCGCTCCTCGGCCCCGCTGCCGCCGAGAAGCAGGTGATGTTCATGCGAGCCGACGGCGCGGCCAACGGCGCCCCGTCGGTCACGACACCCGATGCCCAGACGACACCGACCGGCAGCGCCTTCAGCCTCGCGGTCTCGGCGCGAGACCCCGACTTCGACGTGCTCGCCTTCTCGGCCTCGGGCCTGCCGCCGGGCCTCTCGATCAACGTGGCCACCGGCGTCATCAGCGGCACCCCGACCGCCAGCGGCAGCTACTCGCCCCGCGTGACCGTCAGCGACGGGCGCGGCGGGTCGGCGACGACGGGCGCTATCGCGTGGACCGTCGCCCCGGCCCCGCCGCCCGCCATCCAGCCCCTGGTGCTGCCCATTGCGACCACCGGCAATGCGATCACGCTCGGCGCAGCCGCCACCGGCATCGACGTGACCTACTCATGGGACTTCGGCGACGGGTCGGCGCCCACCGGCTTCAGTTCGAGCCCGACGGTGACGCGCACCTTCGCGGTCCCGGGCCTCTACACGGTCACCTTGACCGCCCGCTCGGCCGGTGGCGCCCTGTCCACCGCGCAGGGGACGCTGGCGGTCGCCCGCCAGGCCGCACCGGGACGGGCGCAGGCTTCGAGCACGATCGCGGTCGCCACGGCCAGCGGCCAGCCGGCCCGCCTCTGGGTGGTCAACCCCGACCAGGACACGGTGACGGTGTTCGACGCAGGCACCATGATGCGCCTGGCCGAACCCGCCGTCGGAGCGCGGCCCTCCTCGGTGGCCGTTGCCCCGGATGGACGGGTATGGGTGGCCAACCGGGACAGCGCCACCCTGAGCGTCTTCGATGCGTTCGACCGTGCCCCCCGGACGGTGCCGCTGCCGCGCGCATCGCGCCCGCACGGCGTCGTCTTCGGCATCGACGGGCGTGGCTACGTGGCGCTCGAGGGCACGGGCGAGGTCCAGCGCCTCAACGCCGACGGGAGCCTCGGGCCCCGACTGCCGGTGGGTCCGGCCCCGCGCGACCTCTCGATCACCGCCGACGGTGCGCGTGTGCTGGTCTCGCGCTTCATCACGCCACCGCTGCCCGGCGAGGGAACGGCAAACGTCGACGTGTCGCCGTCGCGCGGCGCCGAGGTGGTGGTCGTCTCCACCGCCACGTTCAGCGTGCAGGGCACCACCGTGCTGCGCCACAGCGAGCGCGAGGACTCGACCGTCCAGGGCCGCGGCATCCCGAACTACCTCGGCGCGCCCGTGATCGCGCCGGACGGCCTGTCGGCCTGGGTGCCATCCAAGCAGGACAACGTGCGTCGCGGCATGCGGCGCGACGGCCTGCCGCTGGATTTCCAGAACACGGTGCGCGCCATCACGTCGCGCATCGACCTGTCGAACCCGGCGAGCCCGATCGAGGACCATCCCGCGCGCATCGACCACGACAACGCGAGCGTCGCCAGCGCCGCGGTGTTCCACCCCTCCGGCGCCTACCTGTTCGTCGCGCTGGAGACCTCGCGGCAGGTGGCCGTCGTCGATCCGGCCGGTCGCCGCGAGTTGTTCCGCGCCGTCGTCGGCCAAGCGCCGCAGGGCCTGGTCGTGTCGCCCGACGGACGGCGCCTGTACGTGGGCAACTTCATGGATCGCTCGGTGACGGTGCTCGACCTCGACTCGCTGATCTCGGGCGGTGAGCGGCGGCTGCCCGTGGTCGCGACCGCGGGCACGGTCGCCAGCGAGCGCCTGGCCCCGGCCGTCCTGCGGGGCAAGCAGCTGTTCTACGACGCGCTCGATCCGCGGCTGGCGCGCGACAGCTACATGAGCTGCGCCAGCTGCCACCGCGACGGCGGTCACGACGGCCGGACGTGGGACCTCACCGGCTTCGGCGAAGGACTGCGACGCACCCCGAGCCTGATGGGCCGAGCAGGTATGCGCCTGGGCGCGCTGCACTGGAGTGGCAACTTCGACGAGGTCCAGGACTTCGAAGGCCAGATCCGCGCCCTGGCGGGCGGGCAAGGTCTGATGGCCGACGCAGACCTGGCGGTGGGCACACGTCAGTCGCCGCTGGGCGACCGCAAGGCGGGGGTGAGCCCCGACCTCGACGCGCTGGCCGCCTACGTGAGCTCGCTGTCCGACTTCGCGCCATCGCCTGCACGTGATGCCGCGGGCGGACTCACCGCCGACGGGCTCGCAGGCCGGGAGGTGTTCCGCAACCTCAGCTGCGCGACCTGCCACGGGGGCTCGGCCTTCTCGAACGCCGCCATGGGGCTCGCCCTGCAGGACGTCGGCACCGTCAAGCCCACCAGCGGAAGCCGGCTCGGGGCGCCCCTGAGCGGCCTGAAGGCCTCGACGCTGCGCGACCTGCACCTGTACCGGTCCTACCTGCACGACGGTTCTGCCGCGACCGTGGCCGACGCGGTGCGGGCACATGCCGGGATCACCGACGCGGTCCTGGCGGCCGCTGACCCGGCGCGCGCGACGGGCACGGCCGTCGGCGTGCAGGCGACCGAGGCCCTGCGCCGCCTCTCGGCTTACCTCGTGCAGATCGGTCGCGAGGAGCCCGCGCCCGAGGTCACGCTGGGTCTGCAGGGCGCGTACTTTGCAAACGCGAGCTTCACGGGAACGCCGATCACGCGCCGTCCTGCACCCGACGACAACCCGATCCTCGAGCCCTGGCTGGACCTCGACTGGCTCGCGGTGCCCACGCCCGCGGCCCCGGCCGGCGCCCCGTTCTCGCTGCGGCTCACCGGCAGCGTCGCGCCGGCGAGCACGGGTGAGCATGTGTTCCGCGTGACGGGCGGCGGTGGCACCGCCGCACTGTGGATCGACGGGATGCCGGTGCCGCTCGG
>JALOSQ010000297.1 GCA_025458335.1 Ideonella sp. | reverse complement strand
TTCTTGCCCTTCACGTGGCTCTCCAGTTCGGAGAAGCTCGGGCGCGCATCGCTGAACAACACCTTGCGGCCGAACTCGATGGCCACCTGCGGCGCATAGCCCTGCATGCTGGCCAGCAGCGTGGTCTTGATGCACGCCAGTTCCTTGGCGCTCTCCTCGAGCTTCTGCTCGAGCAGGCCCGCCAGCGGCTCCGCCACCGCGTAGGCCAGCAGGATGCCCAGGAACGTGCCGACCAGCGCCGAGCCGATCATCGCGCCGAGCACCGCCGGCGGCTGGCCCACCGAGCCCATCGTCTTGATGACGCCGAGCACCGCGGCGATGATGCCGAAGGCCGGCAGGGCGCCGGCCACCCGGTTGATCGCCGCCACCGGCGCGTGGGCCTCCTGGTGATGAGTCTCGATCTCGCTGTCCATCAGGGACTCGATCTCGTGGGCATTCAGGTTGCCCGAGACCATCATGCGCAGGTAGTCGGTGATGAACTCGACCACGTGATGGTCGCTGCCGACCACCGGGTACTTCTTGAACAGCGGCGAGTTGTGCGGGTCCTCGACGTCCTTCTCGATGGCCATCAGGCCTTCCTTGCGGGCCTTCTGGAGGATCTCGTACAGCAGGGCCAGCAGTTCCAGGAAGCGGGCCTTCGTGTACTTGCTGCCCTTGAAGCACATCCCGACGCCGGACAGGGTGCCCTTGACCACCTTCATCTTGTTGGACACCAGGAAGGCGCCCAGCGTGCCGCCGCCGATCATCGCCATTTCCCAGGGCAGCGCCTTGAGGATCGGGCTGATGTTGCCGCCGTGCGCGATGAACGTGCCGAAGATCAGCACGAAAGCGATGACCCAACCGACGATGACGAGCATTTGGGGCTATCCCGATCGATCCGTGTGCGCCTTATCGGACGCGCAGACCACCACTTGAACACGGCCGGTCCGGTCGCGACCGCCGGAACAGCGCGGGCATTCCCCCCCAGCCGCTGAGACCGCCGGTGGCGCCCGGCCGGCCACGCCCCGCGGCCACCTGCCGTATCCGGTCCGGAAAAAAAAGGCGGGCCCGGGGGCCCGCCGTGAAGACACCGCGGGGGTGTCAGGAGGAGACACGCAAGAAACCGGAGACGCGCCGCAGGCCCGAACAAGTGGACGCCAGCGGCTCCACAGGGATATCGGCCCGGCGGCGGAGAACTTCAGTGCACATGCAAGGCGCCAGCCGCCTTGCCCTTGCCGGCGCGGGCCGGCGGGCTGCACAGGCCGCACACATAGTGCTTCGCGACCTCATGGGGGTGTGTGACGAAATGTCCGCTGCAACGGCTGCAGCGGGTCATCGTGACCATGCCGTTGTCGACGAACTTGACCAGCCGCCAGGCGCGGGTCACGGACAGCAGGGGCTCGAGGCCCTGCGCCTGCGTCTGTTCGCTGTAAAGCTGGTAGGCCTTGATGATCGAGTCGATCTCGTCGAGCTCGCTCACCTTGTTCAGGTACTCGTGGATGTTGAGGAACAGGCTGGCGTGGATGTTCGGCTGCCAGGTCATGAACCAGTCGGTCGAGAACGGCAACTGGCCCTTGCTGGGCGACTTGCCCGAGACTTCCTTGTACAGGCGCAGCAGGCGCTCGTAGCTCAGGTCCGTCTCGCTCTCGAGCACCTGCAGGCGCGCACCCAGGCGGATCAGCGCGACGGCCCGCTCGATCTGCTTGGCCTCGGTGAGGATGCTCTTGGTTCGGGTCATGACGGTCCTCCTGTCGTCTTCGTTCGGCTCGGGCCGGCCGCGTCTCAGGCGGCTTCCTGATGGCGCCCGGCCATCACGATGCTGGCGTGCAGGCGGTTGGTGGTGTCGTTGGCCGCGCCGCCCTTGCCGTGGCTGGTCAGCAGGCCCCAGACGAGATCGTCATCCATGCGGAAGCGGCACAGCAGCGTGTTGCCCGAGGCGATCTTCATCATCTGCGCGGGCGTCAGCATGCCGATCAGCGTGGCGGTCTCCTCGCTCACGCCCAGGCGGAACAGCGCCTGCTCGCGGTCCGACCGGATCAGGCTCTGGGCCAGCATCAGGTACGACAGGTTGGCTTCGCGGATTTCGGTGAGGATCTGGTCGGCGTTCATCTCGGGCTCCGGTGATCTGGTTGTCGGTCGTTCCGTGTTCGGGCGTTGCCGTCGGTTGCAACGTGGAACGGATTCTGGAAAGCCGATCAGGACCGAAACATCAGCCCAACTCTGCGGCTTGAGTCCCGATTCGTCGGTGCGCCTTGTCAGACGGATTCCGACACGGTGTCGGGTCGACCGGAATTCCGGCGCTTTTCCGGGCTCCGCCTGTCCCCCAGGGCGCCTAGCCTGCGGCCATGGGCGTGGACCGCGCCGTGAAACCGTGAAGGATTGCCGTGACCGAGACCGTCTCCCCTGCCAGCAGCTGGCAGCTGCGCACCGACCGCGGCGTGGCGATCCAGGTTCCCGATCGGGTGTCGAGCCTGACCACCTTCGTGCTGCTCGAGCAGGAGCACTGGTTCGAGGCCGAACTCGAGTTCGTGCCGCGCCTGCTCGCACCCGATGCCCTGGCGCTGGACGTGGGTGCCAACCACGGCGTCTACACGCTCGCGCTGGCGCAGCACCTCCGACAAGGGCACGTGTGGGCCTTCGAGCCGACCGCCGAGCCTCGGGCGCGGCTGTTGCGCAGCGTGGAGGACAACGGGTTCGGGGCACGTGTCACGGTGATGCCGATCGGCCTGTCGGACCAGGCCCGCGAGACCGACTTCGCGGTCGGCGAGCACAGCGAACTGAACTCGCTCCACGGGCGGTCCGCACGGCGCGAGCGGGTACGCCTGGACACGCTGGACGCGGTGGCCGCGCACACGCTGGCGGGGCGGCGCATCGACTTCGTCAAGCTCGACGCGGAGGGGGAGGAGTCGGCAGTGCTCGCCGGCGGTCGCCGCTTCTTCGCCGAGCACGAGCCGGTCGTGATGTTCGAGTTTCGCCACGCCGACCGCGAGCAGCTCGAGCTGATCGACCACTTCGTCCACGCCGGCCACGTGGTGTGCCGCTACCTGCCTGAACCCGAGCTGCTGGTCGAGTTCGATCCGGCGGTGGACGAGCGCACCTTCGTCCTGAACCTGTTCGCGGTGCCGCTGTCGCGCGTCGTCGCGCTGGAGCGGGCGCGACTGCTCGTGCGGCGTGCCGCCATGACCGGCGCGACTGCGCCTGCCGACCCGGCCGCGAGCCCACACCTCGAGGCCCTGCGCCGGACGATCGCCGGCCACACCGAACGCGAGCGGCCGGCTGCCGAGCGACTGGCCCTGCTGCGCGCCGCGCGCGACGACCTGCAAGCGGCGCTGGACCGCGGCGACGAGGC
>JALOSQ010000042.1 GCA_025458335.1 Ideonella sp. | reverse complement strand
TCGACCGACTGCCGCTGCAGGTGGTTGACGAGCGATGGCGCGTGCTCGATGCCGACCATCCAGACCACCCGCTCCTCGGCCCGCCGGTCGAGACCCTCGACGATCGTCGACAGTCCGAACAGGAGCAGCGGGCCGAGTGCCACCGAACTGAGCAGCACCACCACCAGGGTGCGCCGATCGCGCCACGCATCGCGCCACTCCTTGGCGAAGACCACCCACGCCGCGCCGATCACGCCGTCGCCCCCGCACCGAAGGCCAGGCGCACGAACGCCTCCTCCAGCGAACGCTCGCCCGCGCGCTTGCACAGATCCGACACGCTGCCGTGCGCAACGTCGCGCCCGCCCGAGACCACGACCACGGTGTCGCAGAGGCGCTCGACCTCCTGCATCACGTGCGTGGACAGGACGATGCATTTGCCGGTCTCGTCGCGCAGCCGGCGCAAGGCCTCGCGCAGCGACCGGACCGCCTGGACGTCCAGTCCGTTGGTCGGTTCGTCGAGCACGACATTCGGCGGGTCGTGGACCAGAGCGCGCGCCAGCGCTGTCTTGACCCGCTCGCCTTGGCTGAACCCTTCGGTTCGCCGGTCGAGCAGCGCCTCGAACCCGAGCACCGCCGCAAGCGAGCGCGCACGGGCGCTCGCGCGGCGCGCGTCCAGGCCCTGCAAGCGCCCGAAGTAGACAATGTTCTCCAGCGCGGTCAACCTCGGGTAGAGGCCGCGCGCATCGCCGAGCACGCCCAGCCGCGACAGGACCTCCCGGCGACGCGTGCTCACGTCGAGCCCGTCCACCCGCACCTCGCCCGCGTCGGCCTCGAGCAGGCCGGCGACGATGCGCAGCGTGGTGGTCTTGCCCGCGCCGTTCTGGCCCAGCAGGCCCGTGATGCGGCCATCCGGCGCGATCAGATGCAGCCCCTGGACCGCCGCCACACGCCCTCCGCGGACGCCGGGCGCCGCAAACCCCTTGTGCAGGTCACGGACCTCGATCACCGGCCGCTCCCGACCTGACCGACATCGCCCGGCGGCGCGAACGCCGCCGGCCGCGGCAGCCCGCCGGCACAGCCGGCGTCGACCTGCAGCGCCTGTGCTGGCGTAGGCGCGTCGATGAAGCGAAACACGGCATCGCGCAGGCACGCAATCGCCAGCGTGCCATGCGCCGCCTGCGGCACGACCACGTGGCGCGCCATCGGACCGAGCGCCCCCACGACCCGCTCGGCGTGGCGAGGCGGGGTGACCGGGTCGATCCCGCCGGACAGCGCCAGGACCGGCGACTTCGCCGGCGGCACGTCGCGGAAGCCGGCCGGCAGCGGCGCTCGCGGCCAATCGCTGCAGACCTGGCTGTACAGCCGGTCGAGCGAACCCGAGAAGTCGTTGCGCGGCCCGTCGGGGCCGGGGCTCGGCACCGTTTCGTCCTCGCTGCAGACCACCGCGAAGTGCAGGCCGCTCGCGATCGACGCCCCCCGCCCACCGCCGAGAGCCGAGCCCAGCCCGAACAGCGGCGCCCAGTGCCCCTGCGACGCCGCCGAAACCGCCGCCGGCAGCGCCGAGGCGAGCAGCGGGCTGTACAACGCCGGGCGAATCAGGCCCAGCAGACCTTCGCGCGTCATCGGCACGGTCTCGACGACGCCGGTCCGCGGGTGCGCCACCTCGACCGGGCGCGGCAGGCGGTCCAGCAACGCCCGCCATTGCACCCGCAGGTCGGGATGACGCCCCCGGCATGCTGCCTCGGCCTCGCAGGCCGACCAGAGGCCATGTCAGGCGGCACGACGCCATCGAGCACCGCGCGCCGGATCGAACCGGGGGACTGCCGCAACAGCTCGAGCGCCAGACGGGTGCCATAGCTCGCGCCGACCACGTTCCACTGCGACACGCCCAGGGCCTGGCGCACCGCGTCGAGGTCGGCCGCCGCGAGCGGCGTGGTGAACAGCCGCAGGTCCCCGACCTGCGCGCTCAGGCGCTCGCGGCACACGGCCAGCTCGGCCACGCGGCGCTGCGAATCGAGCACCTCCACCAACGGGCGCCCTGCGCCGTCGCCTCGATCCCCATCGCACATGAGCGGCCGGCTGCTGCCGGTGCCGCGCTGGTCGACCAGCACCAGGTCGCGCCGATTCAGCAAGCGCGCCAGCTTGGCCGACAGCGGCCCGGCGAGTTCGATCGCGCTCTGCCCCGGCCCTCCCACCAGGAACACGACCGGATCGGGCCGCTTGTGGCGCGCGACCGCCGGGACGACCGCCACGTGCAGGTCGAAGCGGCCGGCGTCCGGCCGGCTGGGGTCGAGCGGGCGCGGCAGCACGCCGCACAGCGCCTCGGTGGCGAGTCCGTCGAGCCGGCACGGCTGAAGCACCAGCGGGGCGCCGAGCGTCGGCGCCGCCGAGCCCGCCACGGCAAGCCCGAGCAGCAGGGCCGCGGTCCGGCCGCGCGTCATGGCCGCCAGAGCATTTCGGTGTGCGGGATGCCGTCCTCGAGGTAGCGCTCACTCTCGATCGTGAAGCCCATCGAGGCATAGAAGGCCTCGAGCCGGCTCTGCGCCGAGATGCGCACCGCCACGCCCGGGTGCAGCTCACTGCACGCGGCCAACGCGCGCCGCATCAGCTCGCGGCCCAGGCCGCTGCCGCGGGCCGCCCCGGTGGTAATCACGCGCCCGATCGAGGCTTCGGCGTACTTCACGCCGGGGGCCACGAGGCGAGCGAGGGCCAGCGGCACCTGCATGCCCGGTTGGTCTCTCGAGGCCGCGTCGTCCGGGTCGAGCGCCCAGGCCGCGAGATGATGGGCGTGCTCGTCGACGCCGTCGGCATCGAGATAAAGGCACTGCTGCTCGAGCACGAACACCTCCTGTCGAGCGCGCAGCAGCCGCGCAAGCTCCCACGGCGGCAGATCGTCGAAGGCCCGAAGGCGCCAGTGCAAGGGCGCCGTTCCCCCGCCGGGAACGGCGGCAACCGTCGAATCCAGGCCCCGCCCGTCGGCATCTCGCATGCCCGCAAGCGTACGCGCAGCGCCGGCCGCGCGCCGCAAGCGCTCAGCGCGCCAGCACCCCGGCCTGGTAGTCCCGCACGGCCTGGTGCAGTTCGTCGGTCGTGTTCATCACGAACGGGCCGTACTGGGCAATGGGCTCGTTCAACGGCCGACCGGCGACCAGCAGCACCCGCGCCGGCCCCGGCGCGTCCGCCGGCGCCGACACCCGCAGCCCGTCGGCCGGCTCGCCCCGGCCGCCGTCGCCCTGCGGCACCGCCGGGGCAAGGATCGCCATCCGCTCGGCCTCGACGAGGGTCACCCCCGACGCCTCGTCGCCCAACCGCACCGGCGACCCGTAGCTGTAGGCGAACGCGTTGTGCGAGGGGGCGATCGCGATGTCGATCGACGACCCCGGCGGCAGCTCCAGGTCCAGCACCAATGGCTCGGTGACGGGCCGCGTGACGGCCCCCGTGACACCGTGGGATCGTCCCGCCACCACGCGAACGGCCACGCCGGCAGGGGTCGTGAACCGCGGGACCTCGCCCGGCGGCACGTCCCGATAGGCGGGCGCCTGCATCTTGTCGCGCGCCGCCAGGTTGACCCAGAGCTGGAAGCCGGCCATGCGGCCCTCCTCCTGCTCCGGCATCTCGCTGTGGATGATGCCGCGGCCCGCCGTCATCCATTGCACGCTGCCCGCCTCCAGCAGGCCCACGTTGCCGACGCTGTCGCGATGGCGCATGCGGCCGGCCTTCATGATCGTGACCGTCTCGAAGCCGCGGTGCGGATGGTCCGGGAACCCGCCGATGTAGTCGCTCGCGCTGTCGCTGCCGAAGGCGTCGAGCATCAGGAACGGGTCGAGCCGGCGCTGCAGCGGCTGGGTGAGCACGCGCGTGAGCTTGACGCCGGCGCCGTCGGACGTCGGCTGGCCACGCACGAGGCGCTCGACGCCGCGCGAGCGACGCACGATGTCGGGGCCCGTGCGGTCCGGAGTCGCCGAGGCGGGTTCCGCGCTGGCGGCGGGGGCAAGGGAGGTGTCGGTCATGCCCCGGATGGTGAGGCCTGCGACACCTGGAGACGTGGCAGCCGCTTGAAGACCGCCTTCGAAACAGGCGAATGCCCAGGCCAGGGCTCAGGCCAGGCGCGCGGCCGCCAGCAGCTGCTGGGTGTACGGCTCGCGCGGGGACGCGAACAAGGTCTCTGCGTCAGCCGCCTCCACGATGCGGCCGTCCTTCATCACCAGCACCCGGTGCGCCATGGCCCGCACCACCGCCAGGTCGTGGCTGATGAACAGGTAGGCGAGACCGCGCGCACGCTGCAGCTCGACCAGCAGCTGCAGCACCTGCTGCTGCACCGAGACGTCGAGCGCCGAGGTGGGCTCGTCGAGCACCAGCACGTCGGGCTGCAGCACCACCGCCCGGGCGATCGCGATGCGCTGGCGCTGGCCGCCGCTGAACTCGTGCGGGTAGCGCTGCAGCACGCCGGCGACGCCGTGGCGCTCGGACAGCCCGACCTCGTCGAGCATCTGCAGCACGACCTGCTCTCTCTCGGCAGCCGACAGCTCGGGGCGGTGCAGGGCCAGCCCCTCGCCGACGATCTGGCCGATCGTCATGCGCGGCGACAGCGACGCGAACGGGTCCTGGAACACGACCTGCAGCCGCCGGCGCAGGCGCCGCAGGGTCTCGCGCGGCGCCGAGTCCAGGCGCTCGCCGTCGAAGGCCACCTCGCCGGCGGCGACCGGCTGCAGCGCCAGCAGCGCCATGCCCAGCGTCGTCTTGCCCGAGCCCGACTCGCCGACCAGGCCCAGCGTCTCGCCACGCCGCAGCTCCAGCGTCGCCTCGCGCACCGCGTCGAAGCCCTTGCGCCGGAACCAGCCGGCCGGCACCGGGAAGCTCACCCGCACGTCGCGACCGCTCACCAGCACTGGCGCGTCGGCCGGCACCGGCGCGACGATGCGCTGCGGCCGGCTGGCCAGCAGCTTGCGCGTGTACGGATGGCGCGGGGCGGCGAACACCTCGGCGGTCGAACCGATCTCGACGAGCCGGCCGCGCTCCATCACGCCGACCCGGTGGGTGAAGCGCCGGACCAGGTTGAGGTCATGCGTGATGAACAGCAGCGCCATGCCCATCTCGGCCTGCAGCTCGTCGAGCAGGGCCAGGATCTGCGCCTGGATCGTCACGTCGAGCGCCGTGGTCGGCTCGTCGCAGATCAGGAGCTTCGGCTTGCAGGCCAGCGCCATCGCGATCATCGCGCGCTGCCGCTGGCCGCCCGAGAGCTCGTGCGGGTAGGCGTCGACGCGGCGCTCGGGCTCGGGGATGCCGGTGCGCGCGAGCAGCTCGATCGCCCGGGCGCGGGCGGCGTTGGGACGCATCGCCTCGTGCACCTCGAGCACCTCGGCGATCTGCTGGCCGACGCGGTACAGCGGGTTGAGCGCCGTCATCGGCTCCTGGAAGATCATGCCGATGCGCGAGCCGCGCACGCCGCGCATCTCGCGCTCGGACTTGGCGGTGAGCGCCTCTCCGTCGAAGCGGATCGTGCCGATCGTTTGCGCGGCATCGACCAGGCGCAGGATCGACAGCGCGGTGATCGACTTGCCCGAGCCCGACTCGCCGACCAGCGCGAACTTCTCGCCCGGCGCGATCGCGAACGACACGCCGTCGACCACGGTCGCCGGGCCGAAGCGCACGGTCAGGCCGTCGACCTCGAGCAGCGGCGTGGCGGCGGTGATGGGCGCCGAGGTGGGGGCCGACGTCATCGCGCGCTCAGCCCTTGCGCGTGTCGAAGGCGTCGCGCAGCGCGTCGCCGATGAAGGTCAGCAGCAGCATGGTGACCACCAGCAGCGCGAAGGTCGGCACGATGATCCACCACGCGTCGAGGTTGTTCTTGCCCTGGTTGAGCAGCTGCCCGAGCGAGGGCACGGTCGAGGGCACGCCCAGGCCGAGGAAGTCCAGCGAGGTGAGCGCCAGGATCGCCGCGCTCATGCGGAACGGCAGGAAGGTGATGACCGGCGTCATCGAGTTGGGCAGCACGTGGCGCCAGATGATCTGCGCGTCGCTCAGCCCGAGCGCGCGGGCCGCCTTGACGAACTCGAGCGAGCGGTTGCGCAGGAACTCGGCGCGCACGTAGTCGGACAGCCCCATCCAGCCCCACAGCGACAGCAGCACCAGCAGCAGCAGCAGCGACGGCTCGAAGATCGACGCGAAGATGATCAGCAGGTACAGCTCGGGCATCGAGCCCCAGATCTCGATCAGGCGCTGCGTGACCAGGTCGACGCGCCCGGCGAAGTAGCCCTGGACCGCGCCGGCGGCCACGCCGAGCACGACGCCGATGACGGTCAGCGCGATCGCGAACCAGATGCTGACGCGGAACCCGTAGAGCAGCCGCGCGGTCATGTCGCGGCCCTGCGCGTCGGTGCCGAGCCAGTTCGACGCGTTCGGCGGCGACGGCGGCAGCGCCCGCGAGAAGTAGTCGGTCGAGTCGGCCCCGTGGCGGTTCAGCGTGAACACCGCCAGGTTGCCGGGCTGCGCCAGGATGTCGCGCACCAGCGGGTCCTTCCAGTCGGTGGGCGTGGCGAAGTCGCCGCCGAGCGCCGCCTCCGGCGGGTTGGCGAACACCGGCACATGCCACTGCCCGTCGACCCGCGCGACCAGCGGCCGGTCGTTCGACAGCAGCTCCGCGAAGGTGGCGACCACGAGCATCACGAGGAACAGCACGAGCGACCAGGTGCCCAGGCGGTTGCGGCGGAAGCGGGCCCACGCCCGCCGGTTCGGCGACATCGGCGCGACCGCGGCGACTGCCACCGGGGCGGCGTCGGGCGCGGCGTCGGGACGGACGAGCGTGCTCATGCAGACCTCAGGGCCGGCTCACCGCGCCACCGCACCGAACTGCACCCGCGGGTCGACCACCGCGTAGGTCAGGTCGGACACCAACTTGACCACAAGGGCGATCAGCGTGAACAGGTACAGCGAGCCCAGCACCACCGGGTAGTCGCGCCGGATCACCGACTCGTAGGCCAGCAGGCCCAAGCCGTCGAGCGAGAACAGGGTTTCGATCAGCAGCGAGCCGGTGAAGAACGCGCCGATGAAGGCGGCCGGAAAGCCGGTGATGATCGGGATCAGCGCGTTGCGGAACACGTGCTTCCACAGCACGCGCCGTTGCGACAGGCCCTTGGCGCGCGCCACGAGCACGTACTGCTTGCGCAGCTCCTCGACGAAGGTGTTCTTCGTCAGCAGGGTCATCACCGCGAAGCTGCCGATCACCAGGCAGGTCAGCGGCAGCGTGAGGTGCCAGAAGTAGTCGGCGATGCGCGCCGGCCACGACATCTCGGCCCAGTCGTCGCTGGTCAGGCCGCGCAGCGGGAACACGTCCCAGAACGTGCCGCCGGCGAACAGCACGATCAGCAGGATGCCCAGCACGAAGCCCGGGATCGCGTAGCCCAGCAGCACGACGAAGGTCGTGGCGACGTCGAAGCGCGAGCCCTCGCGCACCGCCTTGGCGATGCCCAGCGGGATCGAGATCAGGTAGCTGATCAGGAAGGTCCACAGGCCCAGCGAGATGGATACCGGCAGCTTCTCCTTGATCAGCTCCCACACCGGCTTGTTCTGCATGAAGCTGCGGCCCAGGTCGAAGCGCGCGTAGTCGGCCAGCATCTTGAAGTAGCGCTCGTGCAACGGCCGGTCGAAGCCGTAGAGCTTCTTCAGCTCCTCGACCCGTTGCCGGTCGAGGTCGCGGCCGGCCTTGTAGGCGCTCGTCTCGCCGCTGCCGGTGCCGGCGCGAGCCTCGGCGAGCACCTGCTCGACCGGCCCGCCGGGGACGAACTGCATCACGATGAAGGTGAGCGTGAGCACGCCAACCAGCGTCGGGATCATCAGCGCCAGGCGCTTGAGGATGTAGGCGAGCATCGTCGGCCTCGTGCCTCAGCCGGCGGGACGGGCGCTGCCCGTGCGCGGCACGCCGCGATCGTCGCGCCACCAGCACCACAGCGGCCATGGCCCGAACTCGCCGATGCCGCTGAAGTAGGTGTCGGCGTTGAAGTACTTCGCCTGCACCTTGGGCATGCCGAAGCGGTTCCAGAACGACACGTTCTCGACCGACAGGAAAAGGTCGGGCACCTGGTAGTGGCTCCAGGTCACGATGCGGTCGAGCGCGCGCGCCGCGTCGCGCAGCGCCTCGAGCGTCTCGGCGCGCCCGATGGCCTCGATCAGCGCGTCGACCGCGGGGCTCTTCACCCCCCGGAAGTTGCTGTTGCCCTCCTCGTCGGCCGACTTCGAGCCCAGCACCGCAGCCAGTCCCGAGGCCGACGGCAGCGTGAAGTCGCCGCCGGCGATGGTGATCATGTCGAAGTCGTACTTCTGCAGCCGCGTGCGGTACAGCGCGAAGTCGACCACCCGCTCCTTCAGCGTGATCCCCAGGCGCCGCAGCAGCGCCTGCCAGTCGGGGAAGCCGCCGTCGCGCGGCGTGAGGTACTCGATCTCGAAGGCCGTGCCGCCGGCGTCGCGCAGCACGTTGTCGCGGCCTAGCGTCCATCCGGCCTGCTCGAGCAGGCCGCGCGCCTTGAGCAGGTTGCGGCGCAGCGCCGCCGGCTCCCCGTTGACCGGCGCGCGATACGCCGGACCGAACACGGCCGGCGGCAGGCTCGCGCGGTAGGGCTCGAGCAGCCTGAGCTCCCCGGGTCCGGGCAGGCCCTCGGCGGCAAACTCGGTGTTGTTGAACAGGCTGTTGGCGCGCCGGAACATGCCGGTCTTGTTCACCGACTCGAAGTCGTAGGTGAGGATCAACGCCTCGCGCACCCGGATATCCTGGAACAGGGGGCGGCGCAGGTTGAGGATGTGGCTCTGCATGCCCTGGCCGAAGGCGGTCTCGAAGCTGCGCTTGACGATCCGGCCGTCGTCCCATTTCGGCCCCGCGTGCTGCCGTACCCAGGAGCGCGACCGGTACTCCTTGAACAGGTCGAACTCGCCGGACTTGAACGCCTCGCGCGACACCGCGTCGTCCAGGTAGTTGCGGTAGATCACGCGCTCGAAGTTGAAGTGGCCGCGCCGCACCGCCAGGCCGTCGGCCCAGTAGTCGGCGCGCCGCGCGAACTCGATGCGCCGCGGCATGTCGACCCGTGCGATCGCGTACGGGCCGGTCGCGATCGGGTGCTCGCCGATGATCTCGTCGAAGGCCTTGCCCTCGCCCCAGCGCCGCGAGAAGACCGGCAGCGTGCCGGCGATGAACATCTGGTCGCGCGAGCGCTCGCGGAAGGTGAAGCGCACGGTGCGCGCGTCGACCACGTCGCAGCCCTCGACGCCCGACAGCGCGGTCTGGTAGACCGGCGAGGCCTGCCGGCCCGACAGCATCGCGAACGAGTGGCGCACATCCTCCGCGGTCACCGGGCTGCCGTCCGAGAAGCGGACCTCGGTGCGCAGGCGCATCGTGAGCGACGAGAAGTCCGGCGCCACCAGCATCGCTTCGGCCAAGAGGCCGTACATGGTCGAGGGCTCGTCCTGCGCCATCACCGCCAGGCCCTCGATCATCCAGATCATGACGCCCGCCGGCGCGTTGCCCCGGGTGGTGAACGGGTTGAACTTGTCGAAGCTGGTGCGCCGGTCGGGGTTCCTCAGGCGCAAGGTGCCCCCACGCGGGGCCCGGGGTTCGACGTAGTCGAAGTGGCTGAAGTCTGCGGGGTACTTGGGCGCGCCGTAGGCGGCGAACGCGTGGACCCAGCGGCCCGTCCACGCGTCTGCGGGTCGGGCGTCGGGCCGCGCCGGGCCCGGTGTGGTGCCCGCGCGCGCGAACGGCCACGCCGCCGCCCACGGCAATCCGAGCGCCACCTGTCCCAGGCGTCGGCGCTGCGGGTCGGGGCGCGGGCGTGGCGCTCGAACGGTCACGGCGTCGCGGAGAAGGTCATGCCCATCCGCCGACTGTATGCGGCGCGCTTTTGGCCGTGCCGGCCGGCCCGGCGGTCAACGATGACTTCAAGGGTCTTCATCGCCCGGGCAGGGCTGTTCGCGTTGAAATCGCACCGGGCGCCTCGGTGCGGCACGCCGCACCGGCGCGCCACGAGGCGTGCTCGACCTGCTCCCGATCGAAAGGTTCCCATGAAGCTCTACTACAGCCCTGGCGCCTGCTCGCTGTCGCCGCACATCGCGCTGCGCGAAGCCGGCCTCGCCTTCACCCCGGTGATCGCCAGCACCAAGACGAAGAAGCTCGCCGACGGCTCCGACTACCTCGCCGTCAACCCGAAGGGCCAGGTGCCGGTGCTCGAGCTCGACAACGGCGAACGCCTGACCGAGGGCCCGGCGATCGTGCAGTACATCGCCGACCAGGCGCCGGCGTCGAAGCTCGCGCCGCCAGCCGGCACGATGGCGCGCTACCGGCTGATCGAGTGGCTGAACTTCATCACGACCTTCACCGTCGCCGACGCATACCTCTACACCGTCTCGCGCTGGGGCGCCTACGTGGGCGTCGACCTGTCCGGGCTGCCCCGGCTGGCGGCCTACCGCGCCCGCGTCGAGGCGCGGCCGGCGGTTCAGGAGGCGCTGCGCGCCGAGGGACTGCTCAAGTAGGTCGTCAGGGCCGGCACCGCCCGGAACAGCGCCTCGCAGGTGCTGCGCGGCGTCGAGCCGGCCGCCTGCGTCCGGCACAGCGGTGCGGTGCGTTCGCGCAGGCGCACCAGCACCTCGGCATGCCCGCTGTCGGCGGCCCAGCGGGTCAGCGCCCGCGAGACCCGCTGCAGCGAGCGCCCGCTGCGCTCGTGGAACGCGGCCTCGTCGGCTGACGCATCGGCGAGGATCGAGCCGGCGGCCCGCTCGATCCGGCCGGAATCGTGTGGCGAGAGCTCGACCAGCGCCTGCAGGTACGACGCGCCCCACTGGAGCCGGGTCGCCGGTCCGCGGCTGCTGGAGTAGGCCCGCTCGAACCACTGCAGGGCCTCGTCGTGGCGCCCCTGGCGCCGTGCGTTCGAGCCAAGCTGGCTCATCAGGTAGTAGCCCGAGTGGCTGCGCTCGAGGTTGGACCGCAGCAGCGCATCGGATGCCGCCCAATCCCCGGCGCGGGCCAGCACGTGGGCCGCCAGGGTCACGACCGCCTGGCGTTCGTGCGGGTCCGCCGCCGCCTGGTCGAACGCCGCCACCGTCTGCGCCAGTTCGCGCTGCAGCGTCGCGGGGATCGAGACCGACACCGCCTGCCGCGGCACGTCGACGCGCGCGAGCTCGACACGCGTGCCCAGCGCGGCCAGACGGTCGGCGCGCGCCAGCGACGGGTCGGCCTGCAGCCGACGCAGCGCGGCATCGACGCGGCCGATCCACGCCTGCCGATCGGCGCCCGGCGCCGGCGCCAGGGCACGCACCAGGTCATCGCCGCCGAAGGCCAGCACGTCCGCATGGCGGCGCGCCTGCGCCGGGTCGGCCAGCACCCGCTGAACGCGCTGGCGCAGCGACGCCTCGACCCGAACGCCTCGCGCCTCGTCGCCGGCGGCCAAGGCCTTGAGCCACAGCCGGTTCACGGTGTCGGCGTCGGGCCGCGGCCCCTGCGCGACGGCCGATGCCTGCGTCGCGCGGGCGGCGAGCTCGGCGAGCACGGCGGGGCGGTCGGTCGCGGACACCGCGAGCGACTCGCCGTCTTCCGCGGCGGTTTCCCAGGAGTAGAACGCGAGCATCCGCCACTCGGCCGGCGTCAGCACGCGGCCAACCCGGGCGTCGGCGAGCACCGCGGCCGCCGGCCGCCCGCCCGCCAGCGCGCTGCGCAGGGTGCGCATCACCTGCGCCGGGTCGCCCTCCCCGGGCAAGCGGGTGATCTCGACGCCGTCGGGCGCCAGCAGCACCAGTGTCGGGTAGCCGCGCACGCGGAACCGCGCGCCGAGCTTCTGCGCGCCAGGCAGGTCGCCGTCGACGTGCACCGCGATGAAGCCGCGCGACAGCTCCACGAACTCGGCGCGGTTGAACAACGTCGACTTCAGCCGGTTGCACGGCGGACACCAGCTCGCGCCCCAGTACAGCAGCACCGGGCGGCCCAGGGCCCGGGCAGCGGTGAAGTGCCGGTCGATGTCGGCGTCGCCGGCCGCCGGCCGCCAGTCGGCGCCGGTGTCGGCGAGCGCGGACCGGTCCGGGCGTGCGCCGAGCGCATCGCCCGCCGCCGCGGGCGGTGCCGCCAGGGCCACCCCCGGCAACGACAGCAACAGGCCCAGCGCGAGCAGGAGCAAGGCGCCGAGCGCAGGCGTGACCAGGCGGGACGAAGGGCGGACCGGCGGCCACGACCGGGGTTCGGGCGCGCGCCGAACCAGCACGGACGCCGGTCCCCGCCGCGTTGCGCGGGTTCGCAGCCACGCCTGGGAGCGGGTGCGGGAAGCAATGGGTGTCATCGGTGTCGGGGGTCGGGTCGCGAGGCCGTCGGCCGGGGAGGCCAAAGCCGCGGGCCGGCCGGCGCCGGCTGCGCGCAGCATCACAGGTGGTCAGGGTGGCCGGGTCGCAGCCGGTCGTCAATCCCCTGGGGCAGGATCGCCGGCGGGCGAAGCCTCCCCGGGTGGCGGGGTCGGCCCCGGCTCGCGCAGCGGCCACTGCTCGGGCTCGTCCGGCGGCGGCTCGGGCGTCGCGCGGGCGAGCGCCATCCACACCGCAAAGCTCACCCGGCAAGGACGCGCCGGCGCCGGGCGAAGCACCTCGAGCGTGCCCGACGAGCCGCACGCCTGCAGCACGCCGAAGGCCTCGGGCACGTCGTCGGCCGTGCCGATGCCCTCGCGCAGCACGTACCAGCAGCGCGCCCCGAGGGCGCGGTAGGCCGCCCCCTTGTCGGGCTGGCGCAGGTCGGCCAGCAGGTCGGCACGCCGCACCTTGATCTCGTGGACCGCCGGCTCGGCATAGGCCTCGACGGTGGTGTGGCGAATCGAGTACACGTCGGGGCAGGCCACCGCCCAGCGGACCGAGCCGCCCGACTCGGTCGCCGGCTCGGCCTGCGCCGCATCCAGCGGGGCCCGCAGCGCCAGCCCGCGCCACGCGATGCGCCCGGCCCGTTGCAACTCGAGCACGACCCGTGCGACCAGGTCCTCGTGGGCGTCGTACGACGCGCGCCGGGCGAGGCGCGACGCCGCCAGGCACCGCACCCCGGCATCGGTCAGGCGCAGGGTCTCGCGCGCCTGTGCATCGACGATGCGCTCGACCAGGCCGCCGGCCACCAGGTCGAGGTCGACCGGGTCGTGGCTCGGCCAGCCGGCCGAGCGCCACAGCATCCGCAGCCGCCGACGGTGTGCACGACCGACGACCACCGTCGCGGCGGTGTCGGCCGGGACCTTGGGAGGCGACTTCGGGCTCACGGCCTGCAGCGTAGCGTCGCCCGACCGTGCCGGGCGGGGCACCGGCATCCGCGAGCCCCGGCACCAGATACCCCTGGGGGTATATGATCGAGCCTCCAGGAGGTGCTGACCATGAGTGCCGAGATCGTGACCGTGCGCCTATCCCAGCGCCGCGACTACCAGTTCGACGTGGCGTTCGAGGGCGGCGTGCCGGGCTTCGTCGCCGACGAGCCGCCCCCCCTCGGGCAGGGCAGCGGGCCTTCGCCGATGCAATTGCTCGCCGCCGCGGTGGGCAACTGCCTGTCCGACTCGCTGCTGTTCGCCCTGCGCAAGTTCAAGCAGGCGCCCGAGCCGATCACGACGCAGGTCGAGGCGCACATCGGACGCAACGACCAAGGCCGCCTGCGCGTGCAACGGCTGCGCGCCACGCTGACCCTGGGCGTGCCGGGCGACACGCTCGAACACCTCGAACGCGTGCTCGCGAGCTTCGAGCAGTACTGCACCGTGACGCAGAGCGTCGGGCAAGGCATCCCGGTCGAGGTGCAGGTGTTCGACGCGCACGGCAACCAGCTCAAGTGACCGCCACCATGGGCCACGATGCGACCCCGCTGAAGCACTTCATGCCGGGCTGGTACGCCCTGGTCATGGGCCTGTGCGGCCTGGCACTCGCCTGGCATCGCGCGTCGCCGCTGATGGGCGCCGGCGCCGAGGCCGCGGCTCTGGTCATCGCCGTCCTGGCGGCCGCCGTGTTCATGGTGCTGGCCGTGGCGACCGTGCTGCGCGGGCAGCGCTACCCCGAGGCCTGGGCCGAGGACCGGCGCCATCCGATCCGGCACGCGTTCATCGCGGCCTTGCCGATCGCCGTGGTGCTGCTGGCAACTGTCGGGATGGCGTTGTTCGGCCCGACCTGGTGGGTGGCCACGCTGTGGTGGGTCGGCTCGATCGCCCAGCTGTTCGTCACGCTGTGGGTGCTGTCGCGCTGGTGGCGCGGCGCCCCCGGGGCGGCGTCCTCGCCGGGCACACCCCCGGGGTTCGTGCTGGCCGGGGCCACACCGGCGCTGTTCATCCCGATCGTCGGCAACGTGCTCGTGCCCCTGGCCGGCGTGCCGCTCGGGCAGGCGCACTGGGCCGCGGCGCAGTTCGGCTTCGGGCTCCTCTTCTGGCCGGTGGTGCTGGTGCTGCTGGTGGTGCGCCTGGCCGTGGCCGGGTCTTGGCCGGAACGCATGCTCCCCACGGGGTTCATCGTCATCGCGCCGCCGGCGGTCATCGGCCTGTCGCTGCTGCAGCTCGGCGCCGCGCCGATGGTCGGCTGGGCCCTGTGGGGCATGGCCTTCGTGAGCTTCCTGTGGGCCGCGACGCTCGCACCAAGGATCGCCAGGCTGCCGTTCGGCCTGCCGCACTGGGGCATGAGCTTCCCGCTGGCCGCGTTGGCCGCGCTCACCCTGCGGCTGGCCGAGCCAGGCCAGCCGGGCGCCACGGTGATGGCCCTGCTCGGCACCGCCTTGTTGGCCCTGGCGAGCCTGGTGATCGCCGGCCTCGTGCTCGGCACGCTGCGCGGTCTGCGCGACGGCAGCCTGCTCGCGCCGGAGCCGGTGCCGGTGCCCGTGGCGGCAGCGGGCACCGGGCCGGCCGGCGCGCCCGCGAGGCCGTGACGCCGTGACCGCCCGCCGCGCGTCGGCTCAAGGCCGTGCCACCGGCGCCCCGCGAACCCGGCCCGCCACGGCCGTCGATGGAAACCCCGTTGCCGATGGCGCCCTGGCGCCGCCGGCGGCCCGCGCGGCGATCCAGCACCGACTGCGACGCGCCGAGGGCCAGTTGCGGGGCATCCAGCGCATGATCGACGAGGGCGCCGACTGCCTGGCGGTGGCCAGCCAGCTCGGCGCGGTGCGCCGGGCGCTCGACAGCACGAGCGAGCAACTGGCCCTGTGCGTGATCGAACAGGAGCTGAGCCGGCCTCGGGTCCACGCCCCCGAGGCCGGCGCGGCGGCCGATCCATCGGTCGCCCCGGTGATCGAGCGACTCGAAGGCCTGCTCGCCCGCTTGCGCTGAAGGCGCGCCCCGCACCGGCAACCGCACACCGACCCCTGCGACGGGGAAACCCTTAACGCCGCCGAAGTTAATCAATCGATTGTTTTGATTGATACCATCCGGTTCATGTCGCAACCCGCCGACCGACCGGATCCCAGTGCTGCGGAGCGCCCGCAGGAGCGTGCCCGCGCGCAGCGCAGCGACGGGGAGTCGAGCCGCGCGCGGCTGCTGGAGGCCGGCCTGCGCTTGTTCGCGCGCCAGGGCTTCGCCAACACGTCGACCCGCGAGATCGCCGAGGCGGCGCAGGTCAACGTGGCGGCGATCAGCTACTACTTCGGCGACAAGGCCGGCCTGTACCGGGCGGCCTTCTTCGAGCCGCTGGCGAGCGTCGACATCGAGCCCGCCAGCACGCCGAACGGCGACCCCCTGCCCCTCGAAGACGCCCTGCGCCGCCTGTTCGCCGACCTGCTGGCACCCCTGCGCGCCGGCGAGCGCGCCCAGTTGTGCGTGCAGCTTCACTTCCGCGAGATGCTCGAGCCGACCGGCCTTTGGCAGGAAGAGATCGAGACCGAGATCCGCCCGATGCACGATGCGCTGGTGCGATCGCTGGTCGCCCACTTCGGCCTCGACGGCCCCGACGACGACGTGCTGCGCCTGGCCGTCTCGATCACGGGGCTCGGCGTCCACCTGCACGTGGGCCGCGACGTGATCGAGACCCTCGCCCCGAGCATCGCCGTCACACCGGACTCGCTCGACGCGTGGGTGGACCGCCTCGGCCGCTATGCACTGGCCATGGTCGAGGCCGAACGGCAGCGCCGCCACGCGTCAGCGGCGCCGCTCAACGCGCCCCGCCACGATCCGGCCCCGCCAACCTCCACGGCCGCTTGCGCCCCCGTCCGATGAGCCCTCCCGTCGCCTCCACCCCCCAGCGAATGAACCGCCGGCGGACCTCGCGGGTCGCCGGCGCCCTGCTTGCCGCGGCCGTGCTGGTCGGATGCGCCACCCCGCCAGGGCCGCCACCAGCCGACGCGGCAGCCGTCGCGCCGGCCCGCTGGGAGGCCCCCTTGCCGCACGGCGGACAGCCCACCGAGCTCAGCCGCTGGTGGCAGCAATTCGGTGACGACGCCCTGCTCGGGCTGATCGAGTCGGCTCAGCTGCACAGCCCCACGCTGGCGACGGCCCGCAGCCGAATGGAGCAGGCGCGTGCGGCCGCCGTGGCCGCCGGTGCCGCAGCCGAACCCGGCGTGTCCGCGGTGGCCACCGCCGGACGCGGCCGGCAGGACCTGCGCACGCCGCTCGCCACCAGCCTGACGGCGGGCCTGCAGGCCTCGTGGGAACTCGACCTGTTCGGTGGCCTGGCGGCCGGACGCGACGCGGCGGAGGCCCGCCTGGCGGGCGCCCAGGCGTCGTGGCACGACGCGCGCGTCTCGGTGGCGGCGGAAACGGCGGGCCTGTACCTGCAGCTGCGCGCCTGCGAGGCTCAGCTGGACGTCACCCGCCGCGACGCCGCCTCGCGCGAGCAGAGCCTGACCCTGACCGACCTGAGCGCGCGCGCCGGCTTCCAGGCGCCGAGCGCGGCCGCGCTGGCCCGCGCCAGCGCCGCGCAGGGCCGCGCCCTGCTCACGGCCCAGCAGGCGCAGTGCGACCAGCTGATCAAGGCCCTGGTCGCCCTGACGGCTATCGACGAGCCCGCGTTGCGGGCGCGGCTCGCACCCGGCGCGGCCCGGCTGCCGACGCCCGCGCCGCTGGCCATCGACCGGGTGCCGGCGGCGCTGCTCGCCCAACGTCCCGACCTGCGCAACGCCGAGCGCGAGCTGGCCGCGGCCCTGGCCGACGCCCGACAGACCGAAGCCGACCGCCTGCCGCGCGTCGTCCTCACCGGCACCCTCGGCGCCGCCGCGGCGCGCGCCGGCGGCGAGTCGATCCGGGGCACCACCTGGACGCTCGGGCCGGTGACGGTCAGCCTGCCGCTGCTCGACGGTGGCGCCCGCAGCGCGCGCTCCGACGCCGCCCGGGCCCGCGCCGAGGAGGCCGAGGCCCTCTACCGCGCCCGCCTGCGCTCGGCCGTGCGCGAAGTCGAGGAGGCCCTCGTCCAGCTGGCCAGCACCGCGGCGCGCTCCGAAGACGCCGCGATCGCGGCCCAGGGCTTCGAAGCCTCCTTCCGCGCCACCGAGGCCCGCCAGCAAGGCGGCCTGGCGAGCCTGTTCGAACTCGAGGACGCGCGCCGCACCGCGCTTGCAGCCAACACCGCGCTGCTCGACCTGCAACGCGAGCGCATCGCCGCGTGGATCTCCCTGTACCGGGCGGCCGGCGGTGGCTGGGCCCCCGAGGCGGCCTCGGCCGGCACCGGGGCCACCCCCGGCGCTGCGCCCCTGGCCGCCGCCCGGCCCTGAGACACCGCCGGCCGCCCACGCCCGCCTTCCCGCACCCCGACCCCGCCTGACCAAGCCCGCAGACACGGTCGCCCCACGCCCCGAACGTCCCGCGACCCACGCTGCACCGACCGACCTGCCCACCATGAACACGAGCCCCCGGATCCTTGCCGCGGCGACGCATCCCGCCCGCCGCCTTGCCGTGCTCGCCGCCGCGGCGCTGGCCCTTGGCGGCGTTGGCGCGGCGCTCATCCACGGCGCCGCCCGAGCCGACGAGAAGGCGGCGCCTGCCACCGCGGTCAAAGCTGCCCTGACCGTGACCGCCGCGACGCCGCAATCGTCCACCCTGCCCGTGGTCCTGGCCGCCAATGGCAGCCTGCACGCGTGGCAGGAGGCCAGCGTCGGCGCCGAAGTCAACGGCCTGCGGCTGGCCGAGGTGCGCGCCAACGTCGGCGACGTGGTGCGCCGCGGGCAGGTGCTGGCGACCTTTGCGAGCGAGACCGTGCAAGCCGAGGTCGCCCAGGCCCGCGCCGCGCTCGCCGAGGCCCAGGCCACGGCAGTCGAAGCGCAGGCCAACGCCGAGCGCGCGCGCAGCCTGCAGGCCAGCGGCGCGCTCTCGGCCCAGCAGATCGCGCAGCTGCTGACCGGCGAGCAGACCGCCAGCGCACGCGTCGAGGCGGCCCGCGCCACGCTCAGGGCGGCCGAGGTGCGTCTGGCCCAGACCACCTTGCGAGCCCCCGACGACGGCGTGATCAGCGCCCGCTCGGCCACCGTCGGTGCGGTGGTCGGGGCCGGCACGGAGCTGTTTCGCCTGATCCGGCAGGGCCGCCTCGAGTGGCGCGCCGAGGTGCCCTCGGCCGACCTGGCCTCGCTGAAGCCGGGGCAGGCCGTGCGCCTGCGTCCCGCCGGCCTCGGCGCCGAGGACGCGCCGATCGCCGGTCGGGTGCGCATGGTCGCCCCGACGGTCGACCCCGCGACGCGCAACGGCCTGGTCTATGTCGACCTCGTGGGCCCGCGCGGCCCCGCCAAGGCCGGCATGTTCGCGCGCGGCGAGTTCGACCTCGGCAGCGGCCAGGGACTCACGTTGCCGCAGTCGGCGGTCCTCCTGCGCGACGGCTTCCACGTGGTGCTGCGCATCGGCGCCGACAACCGGGTTGTGCCGGTCAAGGTGACCGTCGGCGCCCGCGTGGGCGACCGCATCGCCATCACGGCGGGCCTCGACGCCGCGGCCCGCGTCGTCGCCTCCGGCGGCGCCTTCCTGGCCGAAGGCGACACCGTTCGCGTGGTCGATGCGGCCCCCGAGCGCGCCGCCGCCCCGACGCGGCCAGCCCCCCCCGCCGCGCGCTGACCGACCGCCGCCGCGGCACCCGCCCGACCCCACACAGCCCTGGCCATGATGAACGTCTCCACCTGGTCGATCCGCAACCCGATCCCATCGGTGCTGCTCTTCATCCTGCTGACCATCGTCGGCGTGATGGGGTTCCAGTCGATGAAGATCCAGAACTTCCCGGACATCGACCTGCCCACCGTGATCGTCACGGCCAGCCTGCCCGGGGCCAGCCCTGCGCAGATGGAAACCGAGGTCGCGCGCAAGATCGAGAACTCGATCGCGTCGATCTCGCTGCTGAAGAACATCTACACCAAGGTCCAGGACGGCACGGCGACGGTCACGGCCGAGTTCCGCCTCGAGAAGCCGACGCAGGAAGCGGTCGACGACGTGCGCGACGCGGTCGGCCGGGTGCGCTCGGACCTGCCGGCCGACCTTCGCGACCCGGTGATCACGCGCCTGACCTTCTCGGGCCTGCCGATCCTGACCTACACCGTGGCGTCCGACACGATGGACGCCGAGCAGCTCAGCTGGTTCGTCGACAACACCGTCGCACGCTCGATCCTGTCGGTGCGCGGGGTCGGCGCGGTCGCCCGCGTGGGCGGTGTCACCCGCGAGGTGGCCGTCGACCTCGACCCGGCCAAGCTCATCGCACTGGGCGCGACCGCCGCCGACGTGTCGCGCCAGCTGCGCCAGATCCAGCAGGACGCCCCCGGCGGCCGCACCGACGTGGGCGGCACCGAGCAGTCGGTGCGCACGATCGGCACCGTGGCCTCGGCCGAGGAACTGGCGCGGCTCGAGATCCCGCTGGCCAGCGGCCGCCACGTGCGGCTGGACCAGGTCGCCACCGTTCGTGACACCTTCGCCGAGCAGCGCAGCGGCGCGCTGCTCAACGGCCAGCCGGTCGTCGGCTTCGAGATCAGCCGCTCGCTCGGCGCCGGCGAGGTCGAGGTGCAGCAGGGCGTGCTGCGCGCGCTCGAGCAGCTCAAGGCCGAGCACCCCGACATCACGATCACCGAGGCGTTCAACTTCGTCGACCCGGTGCAGGAGAACTTCGACGGCTCGATGTGGCTGTTGATCGAGGGCGCCATCCTCGCGGTGATCGTCGTCTGGTTCTTCCTGCGCGACTGGCGCGCCACCTTCGTGGCGGCCACTGCCTTGCCGTTGTCGATCATCCCGGCCTTCGCCTTCATGTACTTCGGCGGCTTCACCCTGAACGTGGTGACGCTGCTGAGCCTGTCGCTGGTGGTGGGCATCCTGGTCGACGACGCCATCGTCGAGATCGAGAACATCGTGCGGCACCAGCGCATGGGCAAGCCGCCCCTGCAGGCGGCCATCGACGCCGCCGACGAGATCGGCCTGGCAGTGATCGCCACCACCTTCACGCTGATCGCGGTGTTCCTGCCGACCGCGTTCATGGCCGGCGTGCCGGGCAAGTTCTTCGTGCAGTTCGGCTGGACCGCCGCCATCGCGGTGTTCTTCTCGCTGGTCGTGGCGCGCATGCTCACGCCGATGATGGCCGCTTACCTGCTCGCACGACCCAAGAAGGAGCACCGCGAGCCTCGCTGGCTCGGCTGGTACGCCCGCTGGGCCACCTGGTGCCTCAAGCACCGTTTCCTGACCCTGCTGGCCGCCGGCGGCTTCTTCTTCGGCTCGTTCGCCCTGGTGCCGCTGCTGCCGACCGGCTTCATCCCGCCCGACGACCTGTCGCAGACGCAGGTGACGATCGAGCTGCCACCCGGCAGCACCTACCGACAGACGTTCGAGGTCGCCGAGCAGGCGCGCGCCATCGTGCAGCGTCACGAGCACGTGCAGCTGGTCTACACGGCCATCGGCGGCGGCGCGACGGGCGGCGACCCCTTTGCACCCGCCGGCGCCGCCGAGGCGCGCAAGGCCACCCTGACGATCAACATGACGCCGCGTGGCGAGCGCCGCGGGACGAGCAAGCAGGACATCGAGGGGCAGCTGCGCACGGCGCTCGAGGCCATCCCGGGCGCCCGCGTCAAGGTCGGCTTCGGCGGGTCCTCGGAGAAGTACGTGCTGGTGCTGGCCGGGGCCGACGGACGCGCGCTCGAGCAGTTCTCGCAGCAGGTGGAGCGCGAACTGCGCACGATCCCGGGTATCGGCGCGGTCACCTCGACCTCGAGCCTCACCCGGCCCGAGCTCGTGATCCGGCCGGACTTTGCCCGGGCAGCGGACCTCGGCGTGACCAGCGCGGCGATCGCCGACACGCTGCGCGTGGCGACCGCCGGCGACTATGACCAGGCCCTGGCCAAGCTCAACCTCGCCGAGCGCCAGATCCCGGTGGTCGTGCGGCTGAGGCCCGAGGCGCGCACCGACCTCGACCTGCTGGCCAGCCTGACCGTGCCTGGCGCTCGCGGGCCCGTCCCGCTGGCCAACGTGGCCAGCTTCGCCATCGAGAGCGGACCCGCTCAGATCGATCGCTTCAACCGACAGCGCAACATCAACATCGAGGTCGAACTGAACCAGCAGCCGCTGGGCGAGGTCCAGGCCCGGGCGCTCGCGCTGCCCAGCCTGCAGAACCTGCCGCCCGGCATCACGCAGGCCACCGTCGGAGACGCCGAGGCGATGACCGAGCTGTTCGCCAGCTTCGGCCTCGCCATGGCCACCGGCGTGCTGTGCATCTACATCGTGCTGGTGCTGCTGTTCAAGGACTTCATCCAGCCGGTGACCATCCTGGTGGCACTGGTGCTGTCGATCCCGGGCGCGTTCCTGGCCCTGTTCCTCACCGGCAAGGCGATCTCGATGCCCTCGATGATCGGCCTGATCATGCTGATGGGCATCGCGACCAAGAACTCGATCCTGCTGGTCGACTACATCATCATCGCCCGCCGCGACCACGGCTTGCCGCGCTGGGACGCGATCCTCGACGCCTGCCGCAAGCGCGCACGGCCGATCGTGATGACCACCATCGCGATGGGCGCGGGCATGATGCCCATCGCGATCGGCCTCGGCGCGGACCCGAGCTTCCGCTCGCCGATGGCCATCGTCGTGATCGGCGGCCTGATCACCTCGACCTTCCTCAGCCTGCTGGTGATCCCGGTCGTCTACACCTTCGTCGACGACTTCATCGCCGGGGCCGCGCGCCTGTGGCGCCGGTTGCGGCCCAGCCCGGCCGAGCCCGCCGCCGGCGAGCCCGCACCGCTGGCCAAGTGAAGCCGGCACCGCGTCCCCGCCGAACGGTCCGTCATCCTCACCCTGCTGTCGCCAAGGCCCCACCGCCGTGACCACGACCGCCCGCACCTTGCGCTGGTACTGGGAGGATTTCCCGGTCGGCCACACCCGCGCCTTCGGGCCGGTCACGCTCACCCGCGACGAGGTGATCGAGTTCGCGCGCCGCTACGACCCCCAGCCCTTCCATCTCGACGACGCCGCGGCCGAGGCCTCGTTGTTCGGCCGCCTGGCTGCCAGCGGCTGGCACACCGCGGCGCTCACGATGCGCATGATGTGCGACGCCTACCTGCTCGACGCGGCGAGCCTGGGCAGCCCCGGGCTCGACGAGCTCAAGTGGCTCAAGCCGGTGTATCCGGGCGACACCCTGTCCGGCACCATGACGGTGCTGGAGTCGCGACCGAG
>JALOSQ010000296.1 GCA_025458335.1 Ideonella sp. | reverse complement strand
CGGATGATGTCCCCGGGCATCGGCCTGGTGGTGTTCCTGGTCGGCGCGTTCGGCTTCATGTTCGCGATCGAGAAGAACAAGAACTCGGCCGCGGGCGTGCCGATCCTGCTCGCGTTCACCTTCTTCATGGGCCTGATGCTGTCGCGCCTGGTCGGCGCGGTGCTCGGCATGAGCAACGGTGCCAGCCTGGTCATGATGGCCTTCGGTGGAACCGCAGCAGTGTTCCTGGGCATGGCGTCGTTGTCGAGCGTGGTCAAGCGCGACCTGTCTCAGATGGCCAAGTTCATGTTCATCGGCGTCATCCTGCTGCTGGTCGCCGGCATCGCGAACTTCTTCATCCAGTCCAGCGCGCTGATGATCACCCTGGCGGTGCTCGCCATCGGCATCTTCTCGTTCTTCATCCTGTACGACCTGAAGCGCGTGCAGGACGGCGAGGAGACCAACTACATCACCGCCACGATGGGTGTGTACCTGAGCATCTACAACGTGTTCCAGTCGCTGCTCGCGCTGTTCGGCATCGCCGGCAGCAACGACTGAGCGAACCTCGCCGGTGGCGAACGCAACGGGGCCTGCGGGCCCCGTTGGTGTTTCAGGACCCCGACGACACCCCCTTAGCCTGGCGCCGCCGGCTGCGCGCCGGGGTCGGCAGACACGGGCGCTGCCTCCAGGCGGTCGAACACGGCCAGGCTTTCGACGTGGGCGGTGTGCGGGAACATGTTGATCACGCCCGCCGCGCGGCAGGTGTAGCCCCCCCGGTGCACCAGCAGGCCCGCGTCGCGCGCCAGCGTTGCCGGGTTGCAGCTCACGTACACGATGCGCCGAGGTCCGGCCTCTGGGCCCTGCGCGGCGATTCGCTCGACGAGCGACTGGACCAGCGCCAAGGCGCCCTCGCGAGGCGGGTCGACCAGCCAGCGGTCGAAGGCGCCGTGGCGTGCCAGCCCCTCGGCCGACATCTCGAACAGGTTGGCGGTGTGGAACTCGCAACGCGGCTGCAACCCGTTGGCCGCGGCGTTGGCGGCTGCACGTACCACCAGGGCGTCGCTGCCCTCGACGCCGACGACGCGACCGGCGCGCGTGGCGATCGGCAGCGTGAAGTTGCCCAGGCCGCAGAACCAGTCGGCCACGCGGTCGTCCGGCTGGGGGTCGAGCTCGCGCACGGCACGCTGGACCAGTGCCCGGTTGATCGCGTGGTTCACCTGGGTGAAGTCGGTCGGCCGGAAGGCCATCGTGAGCCCGAATTCCGGCAAGCTGTAGGCCAGCGGCGGCGCGCCAGGGTCCATCGGTTCGGCGCTGTCGGGCCCCTGTGGCTGCAGCCACCAGGTGACGCCGTGCCGGGCCGCGAACTCGCGCAGGCGGGCACGATCCTCGTCGACCAGCGGCACCAGGTGACGCAGCACCAGCGCCACCTGCCGGTCGCCGACCGCGACCTCGATCTGCGGCAGGCGGTCGCGCGCCGCCATGGCGCCGATCAAGGCCCTCAAGGGCACCAGCAGCGCGCTGACGTGCGCCGGCAGCACGGCGCAGCTGGTCATGTCGGCCACGTAGCTCGACTTGCGCTCGTGGAAGCCGACCAGTACCGTGCCCTTGCGCACGACATGGCGCACCGTCAGGCGGGCCCGGTGGCGATAGCCCGTGTCGGGCCCGGTGAGCGGCCTGAGCACCCGCTCGGGCCGCACCTTGCCGACGTGCCACAGGGCATCCTCGAGCGCGCGTTGCTTGACCGCGACCTGCCCGACCGTGTGCAGGTGCTGGACCTTGCAGCCGCCGCAGGTGCCGAAGTGCGGGCACGGGGGCCGGACGCGCAGCGGGCTTTCGCGCCGCACCTCGAGCAGCTCAGCCTGCTCCCACTGCGGCTTGCGGCGCGTGGTGCGCACCCGCACGGTCTCGCCGGCCAGCGCGCCGTCGACGAAGACAACCTTGCCCTCGGCCGTGCGTCCGACACCCTGCCCCTCGAGGTCGAGCGAGTCGATGCGCAGCCACGACTCGGCCCCCGCAGCCAGGCGGGCGCTCACCGCCGCCCCCTCACGTCGTGCCGGCCCAGGCGGCGAGGAACTCGGCCCAATGAGGCTCGGGAACGGCCGCCAGCGTCTGCCGCACGAGGTCGAGCTCCTGCGCGTGTTCCTCGGGTGTCAGTCCGCCACGCATCAGCTGGAAGCGCGTGTACAGCAGGTAGGTGTTGAGCACGTCGGTCTCGCAGTAGCGCCGGATGTCCTCCAGACGCCCGGCCCGCCAGGCCGCGTGAACCGCCGACCCGTCCATGCCGAGCTTGCCCGGAAAGCCGCACAGCTGCGCCATCGTGTCGAGCGCGGCGCTCGCCCGCGGCTGGTACATCGCGAGCAGGTCCATCAGGTCGAGGTGCCGCAGGTGGTAGCGATTGATGTAGTTGTTCCACTTGAACTCGCGGCTGTCGTGGTCGCCGCCCTCACCGAGGTCCCAGTACTTGTTCGCCACCACGCCGTGCATCATGGCCCGGTAGTGCAGCACCGGCAGGTCGAACCCGCCGCCGTTCCAGCTCACCAGCTGCGGCACGCGCTTCTCGATCGTCGCGAAGAACTGCTGCACGACGCGCGCCTCCTCGCTGCGGCCGTCGGGCTCGCGGTCGACGAAGGAGTGCACGCGCATGCCCTGGGCATCTCGATAGGCGCAGCTGATCACGAGTACGCGCTGCAGCGGGTGTGGAAGGAAGTCGCTCTTGCCGGCCGCGGCGCGCTCGGCAAGCTCGGCGGCCAGCACGTCGTCGTCACTCAACTCCGGGCCAGCCCCGCGAAGCCGTCGAAGGCCGGCGACATCGGGAATGGTCTCGATGTCGAACACGAGGACGGGCCAGCCGGACACGGTCGTCACACGCTCTCAGGTCATGGGCTCAGAACAGCGAGTCACGGCCCACGCCGCGCCGCTCCAGGCGTTGTCGCAGCTTGCCCAGCGCCTCCAGCTGGATCTGACGCACCCGCTCCCGCGTGAGGTTCAGCCGCTCGGCCACGACCTCGAGCGTCTCGGGCTCCCGCCCGTCCAGCCCGTACCGGCTGCCCAGCACGTCCTGCTCCCGGGACGACAGGCCGTCAAGGCCTTCGGCCAGCAGGTGGTCGATCTCGTGCGCGAAGGCCAGGTCGAGCGGATCGGACGCCGCGTCGTCGACCACCAGATCGAGCAGGGTGCCGGCCACCGGATCACCGTCCTGTCCCAGCGGCGCGTCGAGGGACGCCGGCAGCTCGGCGAGGGCCAGCAGGTCGGTGACGTGCTGCAGCGGCAGTCCGATCGCGGCGGCCACCCCTTCCATTCGCACGGCGGTGTCGCCCTCGCCCCGCCGCGCCGCCTCGGCCTCGAGCATGCGCCGGGCGCGCAGCACCTG
>JALOSQ010000295.1 GCA_025458335.1 Ideonella sp. | reverse complement strand
CGGCTGCTCGACCCGGACACGCCCTTCCTCGAGATCGCGCCGCTGGCCGCGCTGAACATGTACCTCGAGAAGGACGGCCGCGAGGCGGCGCCCGGCGCCGGGCTGATCGCCGGCATCGGCCGGGTCTCGGGGGTGGAATGCGTGATCGTCTGCAACGACGCGACCGTCAAGGGCGGCACCTACTTCCCGATGACGGTCAAGAAGCACCTGCGCGCCCAGGAGATCGCCGAGCAGAACCGGCTGCCCTGCCTCTACCTGGTGGACAGCGGCGGCGCCAACCTGCCCAACCAGGATGAGGTGTTCCCGGACCGCGACCACTTCGGCCGCATCTTCTACAACCAGGCGCGCATGAGCGCGCAGGGCATCCCACAGGTCGCGGTGGTGATGGGTTCGTGCACCGCCGGCGGCGCCTACGTGCCGGCGATGAGCGACGAGACCATCATCGTCAAGGAGCAGGGCACGATCTTCCTCGGCGGCCCGCCACTCGTGAAGGCGGCGACCGGCGAGGTGGTGACCGCCGAGGACCTGGGCGGTGGCGACGTGCACACCCGCCTGTCGGGCGTGGCCGACCACCTGGCCGAGAACGACATCCACGCGCTGGCCCTGGCCCGCGCCGCGGTGGGCAAGCTCAACCGCCGCAAGCCGCAGCCGCTCGCGCTGCGCGAGCCGCGGCCGCCGGCGTTCGAGGCGGCCGAGCTGTACGGCGTGATCCCCACCGACACGCGCAAGCCCTTCGACGTGCGCGAGATCATCGCGCGCATCGTCGACGGCTCGGAGTTCGACGAGTTCAAGGCCCGCTACGGCACCACGCTGGTCACCGGCTTCGCGCACCTCGAGGGCATGCCGGTGGGCATCGTGGCCAACAACGGCATCCTGTTCGCCGAGAGCGCCAACAAGGGTGCGCACTTCATCGAGCTGTGCTGCCAGCGCGGCATCCCGCTGGTGTTCCTGCAGAACATCACCGGCTTCATGGTCGGCCGCAAGGTCGAGAACGAGGGCATCGCCCGCGCCGGCGCCAAGATGGTCACCGCGGTCGCCTGCGCCGAGGTGCCCAAGTTCACGGTCATCATCGGCGGCAGCTTCGGCGCCGGCAACTACGGCATGTGCGGCCGCGCCTACTCGCCGCGCATGCTCTGGATGTGGCCCAACGCGCGCATCAGCGTGATGGGCGGCGAGCAGGCCGCCAGCGTGCTGGCGACCGTGCGGCGCGACGGCCTCGAGGCCGCCGGCCGCACGTGGAGTCCCGACGAGGAGGAAGCCTTCAAGGCCCCCATCCGCGATCAGTACGAACGCCAGGGCCACCCGTACTACGCGAGCGCCCGGCTGTGGGACGACGGCGTCATCGACCCGGCCGACACCCGCCGCGTGCTGGCGCTCGGCCTGAGCGCGGCGCTGAACGCGCCGATCCCGCCGACGCGCTTCGGCGTGTTCCGCATGTAGGTCCGGACGCCACCCGCCATCGCCGTGAGCACCGACCTCCACGCCCACCTGCTCACCCTGGCGCGCTACCACGCCTGGGCCACGCAGCGCCTGCTCGACGCGCTCGCGCCGCTGTCCGATGAGGCCTATCGGCGCGACGTGGGCCTGTTCTTCCACAGCATCCATGGCACTCTGAACCACCTCGTCGTCGGCGAACGCCACCTCTGGTGGCGACGCTTCACCGAAGGCCTGAGTCCGCGCGCGACGCTCGACGCCGAGGTCGAGCCTCAGAGGGATCGCGTGGCGCAGGCGATCGGCGATGCGGCCCGCGACTGGTCGCCCTGGGTCGCCGGCCTCGACACCGCGCGCCTGGCGGGTACGCTCGACTACATCACCACCCGGGGACAGCCCGTGTCGCTGCCGTTCGCGGCCACGCTGGCGCATGTGTTCAACCACGGCACGCATCACCGCGGCCAGGTCAGCGCCGCGCTCACCGGACTGGGCCAGCCGGCGCCCGAACTCGATCTCGTGTACTTCCTCCAAGCCGAGGCCAAGCGATGAGCCTCCCCTTGATCGACCTGCAGCGCCCGTCGCGCCACGTGGCGCGCGTGTTCCTGAACCGCCCCGACGTGCGCAACGCCTTCAACGACGCGGTGATCGCCGAGCTCGGCGCTGCGTTCGCCGGCTTCGCCGATGACCCCGACCTGCGCTGCGTCGTGCTCGGCGGCCACGGCAAGGCCTTCTGCGCCGGCGCCGACCTGGCCTGGATGCGCGCGATGGGCGGCTACTCGTGGGAGGAGAACCGCGCCGACGCGCAGCGCCTGGCCGACATGCTCTGGCTGATGTGGTCCTGCCCGGTGCCGGTGATCGGGCGCGTGCACGGCGACTGCTACGCCGGCGGCGTGGGGCTGGCCGCGGTGTGCGACGTGGTGGTGGCAAGCGACGCCGCGGGCTTCTGCCTGAGCGAGGCCAAGCTCGGCCTGCTGCCGGCCACCATCGGCCCGTACGTCATCCGGGCGATCGGCGAGTCGGCCGCGCGCCGCTGGTTCGTCACGGCCGAGCGCTTCGATGCCGCCACGGCACACCGGCTGGGACTGGTGCACGAGGTCGTGCCGCCCACCGCGGGCGAGGCCGGACTCGATGCGGCCGTCGATGCGCTGGTCGACGCGGTGGTCGCGAACGGGCCGCAGGCGGTCCGCGCCTGCAAACAGCTCGTCCGCGACCTGGCCGGTCAACCGATCGACCACCGCCTGCGTGAGGAGACGGCACGGCGCATCGCCGACATCCGCTCCGGCGCCGAGGGCCGGGAGGGTGTCGCGGCGTTCCTCGAGCGCCGCGCGCCGGGCTGGAAGGCCTGAGGCCCCGGCCGCCGACCGCAAGGACCACGATGAGCCTGGACGCCCTCGACCTGACCCAGCTGGCCGCCCTGGCGGCCGCCCTCGGCTGGGCCAGCGGTCTGCGGCTGTACGCGGTGGTGTTCCTGACGGGCCTGGCGGGCACCCTCGGGTGGGTTCCGCTGCCGCCCGGGCTGGCGATCCTCGAGAACCCCATCGTCCTGGGTGCGAGCGGCCTGATGCTGGCAGTCGAGTTCTTCGCCGACAAGATCCCGGGGCTGGACTCGCTGTGGGACTCGGTGCACACCTTCATCCGCATTCCCGCCGGCGCGGCACTGGCGGCGGGCGTGTTCGGCGGCGACCACGCCACCTGGGCGCTGGTGGCGGCGCTGGCTGGCGGCACGCTGGCCGCCACGGCGCATGCCACCAAGGCCACCACGCGGGCGGCGGCCAACACCTCGCCGGAGCCGTTCTCCAACGTCGGCCTGTCGCTGGCCGGCGACGCGCTGGTGCCGTCGATGCTCTGGCTCGCCTGGGAACAGCCCGTGTGGTTCTTCGCGGCGCTGGCCGTCGCGCTGGTCGCGAGCCTCGTGCTGCTGGTG
>JALOSQ010000294.1 GCA_025458335.1 Ideonella sp. | reverse complement strand
GCTGATGCGCTGGGTGCTGCCCGTGCTCACAGCGGCCATGGCGCGCTCGCAGGAGCTGCTGCTCGTCTTCGCCGTGGCGTGGGGGCTTGCCTTCGCCGCACTGGGCGAGTGGGCCGGTTTCAGCAAGGAGGCCGGCGCCTTCCTGGCCGGCTTCTCGCTGGCCTCGACGCCCTATCGCGAGGCGATGAACGCGAGGCTGACCAGCCTGCGTGACTTCCTGCTCCTGTTCTTCTTCATCGACCTCGGCGCCAAGCTCGACCTGTCGACGCTGGGCAGCGAGATCGGTCCCGCGATCGGGCTGTCGCTGTTCGTGCTGATCGGCAACCCGCTGATCGTGATGGCCATCATGGGCTACATGGGATACCGCCGCCGCACCGGGTTCCTGGCCGGGCTGACGGTGGCCCAGATCAGCGAGTTCTCGATCGTGTTCATCGCGATGGGCATCACGCTCGGGCACATCGGCGTGCCTGCCCTCGGCCTGGTGACGCTCGTGGGACTCGTGACGATCACCGCGTCGACGTACATGATCTTGTACTCCCACGTGCTGTACGACAAGCTCGCGCCGTGGCTGCGCGTCTTCGAACGCCGCCGGCCGTGGCGGGAGGAGGACGCCGCGGCCGACTCGTTGATCGCCGGCGGCCCGGCGGAGGCCATCGTGGTGGGCCAGGGGCGCTACGGCAGCCGGCTGCTGCAGCAGCTGCGGGCCTCGGGCATCCAGGCGGTCGGGCTCGACTTCGATCCCGAGGCGGTGCGCGCACTACAGCAGCGCGGTCTGCCGGTGTACTTCGGCGACGGCGAGGATCCCGAGTTCCTGCAGTCACTGCCGCTCGGCCAGGCCCGCTGGGTGATCACGACGTTGCCGCAGTGGGAGTCGAACCGGGCGCTCCTCCACGCCCTGCGCGAGGCAGGCTTCGCCGGGACCGTGGCCGGCGCCGCGCGCGATCCGGCGCATGCCCGCGAACTCGAGCAGCACGGCATCCGCACCCTGCTGAATCCCTTCGAGGACGCAGCCGACCACGCCGCCGAACGCCTGGTCCGACTGATCCGCCAACCGGGGAGCCCCCCATGAACGCCTGGCATCACCTGCTGGCCGCGACCGACCTGTCGGCGCCGGCTCGACACGCGGCCGACCGCGCCGCCCTGATCGCGGCCGACAGGGGAGCCGCGCTCACGCTGCTTCACGTCACGCCCGCGGGACCGCTGAACGAGCTGCGCGCCTGGCTCGGACCGCAGGCGGACGCGGCCGAACGACTTCAGTCCGAGACGCGGATGCGCCTCGAGGCCCTGGCCGGGGAACTCGCCGCCGCTCACGGCATCGAGGTCCGCGCGGTCGAGGTCGACGGGGCGGTGCTCGACGAGCTGCACGAGCGCGCCGATGCACTCGACACGGGGCTGATCGTGCTCGGGGCGCGAGGCGCGGGGTGGCTGCGCCGGTTGGCCATCGGCACCACGTCGGAGCGACTGCTACGCCGGACCCGGCGACCGATCCTGGTGGTCCGCCAGCTGCCGCACGAGCGCTACCGTCGCGTCATCGTCGCGACCGACTTCTCGCCCGCGGCCGCCCCGGTCCTCGAGCTCGCGCGCCGTGCGGCGCCCCAGGCCCGGCTGATCCTGTTCCACGCCTTCGAGGTTCCCTTCGAGGAGAAGCTGCAGTTCGCCGGTGTCGATCCCGCCACCATCGCCCGCTACCGCGAACACGCGCGCTCGATGGCGGTGCACCGCCTGCAGGACTTGGCGCGCGACCACGGACTGCTGCCGTCCGAATGGGAGCCGCTGGTGGTCGAGGGCGATGCTTCACTGCGGCTGGTCGAGCAGGAACAGGAACTGGACGCCGACCTGGTCGTGCTGGGCAAGCACGGACAGTCGGCCGTCGAAGACCTGCTGCTGGGCAGCGTGACCAAGCACGTGCTCGCCGAAGGGTCCGTGGACGTGCTGGTGGCGACCACCCCCGATGCGCCGGTTCACCGCCGACCCCGCTGACCCGCGTGCGGTGTCCCGGACCCGCCGTCGCGCCGGTGGGCTCCCCCGGCCACGCCGACCGAGGGCCATCGGCCTCTCGCGATTGCGTCGGCTCAATCGCCGGCGGGGCAACCCCCGCAGACTGGCGGGCCGTCGCAGGACTCGCCCGCCGGAGGTGCCCATGTCGATGCCGCCCCCGACGTTCAGGCCGCTCGATCCCGGCCGCGTCAACACGACCGATCCCATGGAGTTGGCCTTCTGGTCGGTCGAGTTGGACTGCCCGGTCGAAGACCTCAAGGCCATCATCGACGAGGTCGGCGAGCACATTGCTGCGGTCCGCGCCGAGCTGGAGCGCCGCGGTCCCGGCGGCGCCTGACGCGGATTCGTCGGGTGCCCCCCGCAGCCCGCCCGGCATTGCCGGCGGCGCACAATCCCGGGCTGGTTCCGGAGACACCCGCCATGGACACGAAAACCACCCCCCTGGCCGCGCTGGCCGACCCGACGCTGCTGCGCACCGACTCGCTGATCGGCGGCGAGTGGGTGCGCACCGCCGCGCCGCGCTTCGACGTGATCGACCCGGCCACCGGCCTGAAGCTGGCCGACTGCGCCAATGCCGGCCCGGCCGAGGCCGACGCCGCGATCGCCGCGGCCAACAAGGCGTGGCCGGCCTGGCGGGCCCGCCCGGCCAAGGAGCGCGCCGCGCTGCTGATGAAGTGGTACGCGCTGATGCACCAGCACGCCGACGACCTCGCGCGACTGATGACCGCCGAGCAAGGCAAGCCGCTGGCCGAGGCCCGCGGCGAGGTGGTCTACGGCGCGAGCTTCCTCGAGTGGTTCGCCGAGGAAGGGAAGCGCATCTATGGCGAGACGGTGCCGACCACCGATCCCACCAAGCGTTACCTGGTGCTCAAGCAGCCGATCGGCGTGTGCGCCGCGATCACGCCCTGGAACTTCCCGATCGCGATGATCACGCGCAAGGTCGCGCCGGCGCTTGCCGCCGGCTGCCCGGTGATCATCAAGCCGGCCGAGCAGACGCCGCTGTCGGCGCTGGCCTGCGCGGAGCTGGCGCAGCGCGCGGGCATCCCGGCGGGCGTGCTCAACGTGCTGTCGGCGGACGCCGCCAACTCGATCGCGATCGGCAAGGTGCTGTGCGACAGCGACGTGGTGCGCCACCTGTCGTTCACCGGCTCGACCGAGGTCGGCCGCATCCTGGCCGCGCAGTGCGCACCCACGATCAAGAAGCTGAGCCTCGAGCTCGGTGGCAATGCGCCCTTCATCGTGTTCGACGACGCCGACCTCGACTCCGCGGTCGAGGGCGCGATGATCAGCAAGTACCGCAACGCCGGCCAGACCTGCGTGTGCGCCAACCGCCTGTACGTGCAGGACGGCGTCTACGA
>JALOSQ010000293.1 GCA_025458335.1 Ideonella sp. | reverse complement strand
CCCGTTGACCGCCCGCGCCGTGCTCGACCTGCTGGTCGAGCAGGTGCACCACGAGGGGTCGGCCTGCCTTCTGGTCACCCACTCCCCGGCGGCGGCCGCGCGCGCCGATCGCGTGCTGCGTCTGACGGCCAGCGGCCTGGTCGCCGAGGCTGGCGCACCCGGGCAGACCGCTGACGCCGCCGCCTGAACGGCCGACGCGCCCCCGTGACTTCCATGAACGCCGCCGTCCTGCGGTCGCAGCGGCCCGCGGCGCCACGCGACGGCTGGCACCTCCTCGTACGCCTGCTGCGCGACGTGTCGATGCCCGAGTGGCGGTACCACCCCTGGCGCCACGCCGCAGCGCTGCTGGCGGTCATGCTCGGGGTGGCGCTTGCCTTCTCGGTGCATCTCATCAACCAATCCGCGCTCGGCGAGTTCAGCGCCGCGGTCCGGCAGGTCAACGCCCAGCCGGATCTGCAGTTGCGCGGCCCCCGGGGCGGCTTCGACGAGACGGTCCTCGAACGCGTCGCGACCCATCCCGCGGTGCAACTCGCCAGTCCGGTCGTCGAGGTCGACACCTACCTTCTCGCGGCCGACGGGCGTCGGCCTGCGGTGCGGGTGCTCGGCGTCGACTCGCTGGTCGCCCCGCTGCTGGCGCCGGGGCTGCGCGGATTGCCGCGCGAGGGCGCTCCACGCCTCGCCTGGCTGGACCCCGAAGGCGTTTGGCTGAACGAAGCCGCACGGGCCGCTGCGAGCCGCGAGCCCGGGACCTGGCCGGCCCGGGTCCGGCTGCAGGCCGGCAGCCGCAGCCTGGACCGGCCCGTCCACGGTGAGGTGGCGCTCGACGGACCGCCGACGATCGTGATGGACATCGCCGGCGCGCAGGAGGCCTTCGATCGGCTCGGGCGCCTGCATCGCATCGACCTGCGACTCGTGGCCGGGGCCGACGTGCCGGCGCTGCTGCGCGACCTCGCCCTCCCCCGCGAGGTGCAGGCCGGGCGGCCCGACGACGCGACGCAGCGTGTCTCCAACCTCTCCCGCGCGTACCGGGTCAACCTCACGGTGCTTGCGCTCGTGGCGCTGTTCACGGGCGGTTTCCTGGTCTTCTCGGTGATGGCGCTGTCCGTGGCCAAGCGGCTGCCGCAGCTGGCGCTGCTGGGCGTCCTGGGCACCTCGGCTCGGGACCGGCATCGGCTGGTGCTGGCGGAGTCCGCGATCGTCGGGTCGCTCGGCGCGGCAGCCGGGCTGGCCCTGGGCACGGGCTTGGCGATGGGGGCACTGCGCTGGCTCTCCGGGGATCTCGGCGGAGCGTACTTCCCGGGCGTGCGGCCCGCGCTGCAGTTCAGCGTGCCCGCCGCGCTGGCCTACGGTGGCCTGGGTGTGCTGGCGGCCGTGCTCGGCGGCTGGCTGCCGGCACGGACGGCCCGGCGCCTGCCGCCTGCGCAGGCACTCAAGGGCCTGGGGGTCGGCGGGGCGGCCGCGGCCCCGGGCCCCGATGCGCCCTGGATCGACCGCGTTCGACACCGGGCCGCCGCCGGCATCGGGCTGGTGCTGCTCGTCGCCGGCGCCGCCCTCGCCGCGGCGCCGCCGATCGCCGGACTGCCGATCGCCGCCTACGCGGCCGTTGCCCTGTTGCTGCTCGGCGGCATTGCCTGCGTGCCGCCGGTCTGCCGGTTCGTGCTGGGTGCGTTCACGCCCAGGCGCCGCCCGCTGGTGCTGCTGGCGGTCGCCCGTGCGCGCCACGAGCGCGATGCGGCAGCCGTCGCAGTCGCCGGCGTCGTCGCCAGCCTGAGCCTGGCGGTCGCGCTGACGGTCATGGTGTCGAGCTTCCGGGTGTCGATCCTCGAGTGGCTCGACACCGTCCTGCCGGCCGACCTGTACGCCCGCACGGCCACCGCGAGCGCCGCGGCCGACACCGTGTTCCTCGAGCGCACGCTGATCGAGCGCGCCACGGCGTTGCCCGGCGTGGCGCGGGCCGAGGCGGTGCGCCTGGCCCAGGTCACGATGGACCCGCGCCGGCCCGCGGTCGTGATCGTGTCGCGGCCGATCGAGGATGCGGCCCGCCAGCTGCCGCTGGTGGGCTCGCTGCAGGCCGCCCCGACGGCGCCGACGCCCGCCGAGCCGGTCTACGTGAGCGAGGCGATGGTGCGGCTGTACGGCCTGCAGCCTGGCCGCACGTTCGTGCTGCCCCTGCCGGACGGCAGCAGCGCGACGGCCTGGGTGCGCGGCGTCTGGCGCGACTACGCGCGCCAGCACGGTGCCGTGGTGATCGACGAGCGCGCGTTCCGCCGCCTGACCGGCGACGACCGGCTCAACGACCTGGCGTTGTGGCTGGAGCCGGGCACCGACCCGGCGACCGTGCAGGCCGAAGTGCGCCGGCTCGCGCCCGACGCGCCGCTCGACTTCGCGACGCCGGGCGAGATCCGCGAACTGTCGCTGCGCATCTTCGACCGCAGCTTCGCGGTCACCTACTGGCTGCAGGCGGTGGCGATCGGCATCGGGCTGTTCGGCATCGCGGCGAGCTTTTCCGCACAGGTGCTCGCGCGACGCAAGGAGTTCGGGCTGCTGCGCCACCTGGGCCTGCGGCGCGCCGAGGTGCTGCGCCTGGTCGCCGGCGAAGGGGCCGTGTGGTCGGCGGTCGGCGCCGGCATCGGGCTCGTGCTCGGCCTGGCGGTGAGCGTCGTGCTCGTGCACGTGGTCAATCCGCAGAGCTTCAACTGGACGATGCCGATGCACCCGCCGTGGGGCCGCCTGGCCCTGCTGTGCGGCGCCGTCGTGGTGGCCGGCACGGTGACCGCCTGGTGGGCCGGGCGGGCAGCTGGCCGCCGGGACCTCGCGCTCTCGGTCAAGGAGGACTGGTGAGCCCGCCGCGGATCCCGATGCCGACCCGCCGCCGCCTGCTGGGCGCCGGGGCCGGGCTGCTCGCTGCAGCGGTTCCTGGATCGACGGTGGCCGCCGCGGGCACGGGCGTGGCGGCGGCCGGCACGACGCCCACGATCGGTTCGCCCGCCCCAGACGGTGGCGACGTGATCGAAAGGGGGCGCCTGCTGCGTTTCCCGCGCGACCATGGGTCGCACCCGGGTTCGCGCACGGAGTGGTGGTACGTCACCGGCTGGCTGGCCACCGAAGACCGGGCCGGCGCGGTCGAGCAAGGCCGTTTCGCGCCGTCGCTCGGGTTCCAGATCACGTTCTTCCGCTCGCGCACCGACCTCGCGCCCGGCCGTGGCGCGGCTGCGCCACGACCAGCGCATCGCGCGGGCGGGCTTCGGCATTGCCGAGGCGGCGCTCGACGACACCCGCGTGCACCTGCGCGACTGGTCGCTGACACGCGGCGCCGCCGCGGCGCCGTCCACGGGCGCGAGGTACCGCATGCAGGCACGCAGCGAGCCGGCCCGGCTGTCCGCCGATCTGGTGCTCGACACGACGCAGCCCTTGCTTCTGCAGGGCGACCGGGGCTTCTCGCGCAAGGGTCCGCTGGAGGAGCAGGCAAGCCACTACTACAGCCAGCCGCAGCTCGCGGTCGCCGGGCGCCTGCAGCTCGACGGCCAACCGCTGAGCGTCGAGGGCCGGGCCTGGCTCGACCACGAATGGAGCGAGACCTTGCTGGCGCCCGAGGCGGTCGGCTGGGACTGGATCGGCATGAACCTGTTCGATGGGACGGCTCTCACCGCTTTCCGGTTGCGTCGTTCCGATGGCTCGGCGCTGTGGGCCGGCGGCAGCGTGCGGCGAGCCGGCGCGGGCGACGCTCGGGCCTTCGACGCGCAGGAGGTCACGTTCGAGCCGGGTCGTCGCTGGCGCAGCCCCTCGTCGGGCGCCGACTACCCTGTGCAATGGCAGGTGGACACGCCGGCCGGTCGCTTTGGCGTGCGCGCACTGCTCGACGCGCAGGAGCTCGACAGCCGCGGCAGCACCGGCGCGATCTACTGGGAAGGCCTGAGCGAGCTGCTCGATCCGCAGGGGCGGCGCGTCGGCCTGGGCTATCTCGAGATGACCGGTTACGCCGGTCGGCTGCAACTGTGAACACGGACACGTGATGGCGGGAGCGATGGACGAGGTCGAGGCCGTGGTGATCGGCGCCGGCGTGGTCGGCCTGGCCGTGGCGCGGGCCCTGGCGCTGCGCGGGCACGAGGTGATGGTGCTCGAACGCGAAGCCGGCATCGGGATGGGCACGAGCTCGCGCAACAGCGAGGTGATCCACGCCGGCATCTATTACGACACGGGCTCGGCCAAGGCCCGGCACTGCCTGCGCGGCAAGCAGATGCTGTACGACTACTGCGCCGAGCGCGGTGTCGGCCACCGGCGCGTCGGCAAGCTGGTGGTCGCCACGAGCGAGGCCGAGGTCGACGGCCTGCGACGCCTCAAGGCCAAGGGCGAGGCGAACGGCGTGCACGACCTGCGCTGGCTGGACGGCGCCGACGCCCGAGCGATGGAGCCGGAGTTGCGCTGCGTGGCGGCCTTCCACAGCCCGAGTTCCGGGATCGTCGACAGCCATGCCTTCATGCTCGCGCTGCAGGGTGACCTCGAGTCCCGCGGCGGGATGGTGGTGACCCACGCGGAGGTGCGTCGCGTCGAGCGCGCCGTGGGCACCGGACGGGCCCGTTGGGTGGTGCATGGCGCCACGCGCGCTGGCCCGATGCCTGGGTCGGACCCGGCTGCGCCGGCGGCGGGCC
>JALOSQ010000292.1 GCA_025458335.1 Ideonella sp. | reverse complement strand
AGGACCACCGCGGCGATGACCACGCTGTCCACCCAGTGCCCCAGCGCGGCGGTCACCGCCGCGGCCGCCATCAGCACGTAGAGCAGCAGGTTGTTGAACTGGCGGGCGAGTCGCTGCAGCGGGCTGGGCGGCGGCGCCTCGGCCAGGCGGTTCGGCCCATGGCGGGCGCGGCGCGTCGCGACCTCGGTTTCGGCCAGGCCATGCGGGCCGGCGTCCTGCCGGCGCAGGGCGTCCTCGGCAGACAGCGCGTGCCATGGCATGGCGTTCGCCTGCGGTTGTGGCGCGGCGGTCATTGGCTCGGCTCCTCCCTCGTGCGCGTGGCCTCCTCCCGTCACGAAGCGGTACGGTTGGCGGCCAGTGGTGTCCATCTGCGTTGACACTATCGGCGTCGCCTGGTTCCGTAGCCGAGACGCCGATCGGTGTCGTGCCATCGCCGTGGCCCCATGGCTCATGCGCGCCGCCACCGGGCGATGCCCTTGCGGGCTTCCTCGGTCCACAGCACCAGACTCGCCGCGGCAACCATCGGCAGCAGGTCGGCCGGCGGGATCGGGACGGTGTGGAAGAGCCGGTTCATCGGCTCGGCGTAGACGACCACCCACTGCAGCACGACGCTCAGCGCCAGGCCGCCGAGCAGCCAGCGGTTGCGCAGCAGGCCCAGCCCGAAGGCCGAGCGCGTGGGCGACTGGCAGTTCATGACGTTGAACCACTGGCACATCGCGAGCACGGTGAAGGTCTCGGTGCGCACCACCTCCAGCGGCGCGCCGGCGGCGAGCCGCCAGGCGAACCAGCCGAAGGTCGCGATCACCGCCGTGGTGGCCATCACCGCAATGCGCCCGAGCATCTCGCGGTCGACCAGGCGGTCGTCGCGCGGCACGGGCCGGCGCTTCATCTCGTCGCCGTCGGGCGGATCCATCACCAGGTTGACGGTCAGCGTCCCCTCGGTCACGAGGTTGATCCACAGGATCTGCACCGCGGCCAGCGGCAGCGGGTAGCCGGCCAGCAGCGCGAGCAGCAGCACCGCGATCTCGTCGACCGAGGTGGCGAACAGGTACAGGATCACCTTCTTCAAGTTGCCATAGACGATGCGGCCCTGCTCGATGGCGCCCACCAGCGTGGCGAAGTTGTCGTCGGTCACGACGACCTTGGCCGCGCTCTTGGCCACCTCGGTGCCGGTGATGCCCATCGCCACGCCCACGTCGGCCCGGGCGAGCGCGGGCGCGTCATTGACCCCGTCGCCGGTCATCGCCACGACCTCGCCGCGCGCCTGCAGTGCCTCGACGATCCGCAGCTTCTGCGCCGGCTGCACCCGCGCGAACACCGCGATGGCCGGCAACTGGTCCCGCAGCTCGGCCTCGCCCAGGCGCTCGAGCTGCATGCCGTCAACCGCCTGGTCACCTTCGCGGGCGATCCCGAGCTCGCGGGCGATCGCCAGACCCGTCAGCTTGTGGTCACCGGTCACCATGATCGGCCGGATGCCGGCGACACGGCACTCGGCCACGGCCTGGCGTGCCTCCTCGCGTGGCGGGTCGATCTCGCCGACGAGGCCGAGCAGCCGCGCCCGCCCGGCCAGCGCCTCGAAGCCGTCGCACAGGTCGGGGAGCGCGTCGTCGATCGACGCGAAGCCCAGCACGCGCAGCGCACGCGACGCCATCGCGTCCGCGGCCGCCATGGCGTCGCGCCGCGGCGTGCCGGGGGCGCACAGGCGCAGCACGGCCTCTGGCGCACCCTTGATCAGCAGGCGCCGGCCTCCGTCTTGCAGGGTGTGCCGTGTCGCCATCAGCTGGGCGCCTGCATCGAAGGGCAACTCGCCGTCGCGCGGCGCCTGGCGGTGCAGGGCGTCGAGGTCGACCCCCGCCTTGGCGGCCAGGACGAGCAGCGCGCCCTCGGTCGGGTCGCCGGTGATCGACCAGTCGGTCCGCTCGCCCGAAGGCGGCTGAAGGGAGGCGTCGTTGCAAAGGGCCGCCGCGTGGAGCAGCGCCTGCCACCCGGCGTCCTGGCCCGGCGCCCGCCCGTTCGGGTCATGCACGGCGCCCTGGGGGTCGTAGCCGATGCCGCCGATCTCGATACGCCGGCCGTCGGGCAGCCAGGCCGCCACCGCCGTCATCTCGTTGCGCGTCAGCGTGCCGGTCTTGTCCGAGCACACCACGGTGGTCGAGCCGAGGGTCTCGACCGCCGAGAGCCGCCGGATGATCGCGCCGCGCGCGGCCATGCGCTGCATGCCCACGGCGAGCGCGATCGTCATCGCCACCGGCAGGCCCTCGGGCACCATCGAGACCATCTGGCTGATCGCGACCATCAGCACCTCGACCAGCGGCAACGATCGCCACAGGCCGAGCAGCACCACGCCGACGAACAGCCCGAGTGCCGCGACCACGAGCGCGCGTCCGAAGCGCTCCAGGCGCAGTTCGAGCGGCGTCTTCGGCTCCTGGCTGCGCTCGGTGAGGCTGGCGATGCGGCCGACCTCGGTGCGTGGGCCGGTCGCGACCACGACGGCCGCGCCGCGGCCTCCGGTCACGTGCGTGCCCGAATACACCATGCCGTGCCGGTCGCCCAGGCCAGCGGCCTCGGGCACCGCGTCGAGGGTCTTGACCACCGGCACGGACTCGCCGGTCAACGCGGCCTCGGCGACTTGCAGGTTCGCCACCTCGACCAGACGGGCGTCGGCCGCGATCGCGTCGCCGGCGGCCAGCAGCACCAGGTCGCCCGGCACGAGCTCGCGGGCCTCGACGTCTTTCTCGACGCCGTCGCGCAGGACGCGCACACGAAGTGCCGCGAGGCGCCTGAGCGCCGCCATCGAGCGCTCGGCGCGGCCCTCCTGGATCGTGCCGATCAGGGCGTTGACGAGCACGACGACCAGGATCACCCACGCGTCGCTGCGGTGGCCCAGCGCGACCGCGATCAGCGCTGCCACCAGCAGCAGGAGGATGAGCGGGCTGCGGAACTGTCGGGCGAAGCGCCGCCAGGGCGGCGGCGGTGGCGTCTCGGGCAGGGCGTTGGGCCCGACGCGTTCGAGCCGCGCGCGCGCGGCCTCGGCGCCGAGCCCGTCGCGGTGGCCCTCGACGGCCCTGAGCACGTCGGACGAGTCGAGCGCGTGCCAGGGGCGGGTGTCGGGCATGGAGGATGGAGAGCGACGGATCGGGCGAGGGGCCCCGGGGCATTGTGTGGACCCGCGGCTCGCCTGCACTTGAGGGCCGTCAGTGAGCGCCGGGGCCGCGAGAATGCGGCGCCGGCCCCGTTGCCTGCCCGTCCCCGCCACCCGCCCCCGCTGCGACCTGCCCGCCGACGAAACCCTGGCTGCGCCGGGACCCGCGCCGTCGACCCGCGATACCAGCCGCGACACGACCCACGACACCACCCGGGTCGACGACCTGCGCATCGCCGCCGTCCGCCCGCTGATCTCGCCCGCGCTGCTGCTCGACGAACTGCCGCTGCCCCCGGCCGCCGAGGCGCTGGTGCGCCGCACGCGCGAGGCCATTGGAGCGATCCTGGCCGGCGCCGACGACCGGCTCGTCGTGGTGGTCGGGCCGTGCTCGATCCACGACCACGACCAGGCCCTTGAGTACGCCGCGCGCCTCGCGCTCGCCGGCGAGCTGCTGGTGGTGATGCGCGTGTACTTCGAGAAGCCGCGCACCACGGTGGGCTGGAAGGGCTACATCAACGACCCGCGGCTCGACGGCAGCTGGCGCATCAACGAGGGACTGCGCCGCGCCCGCGAGCTGCTTCTCGACGTGGCCGCCGCGGGGCTGCCGGCCGGCTGCGAGTTCCTCGACCTGCTGAGCCCGCAGTACATCTCCGACCTGGTCGCCTGGGGCGCGATCGGTGCGCGCACCACCGAGAGCCAGACGCACCGCCAGCTCGCCAGCGGCCTGTCGTGCCCGGTGGGCTTCAAGAACGGCACCGACGGCGGCGTGCAGGTGGCGGCCGACGCGATCGTCTCGGCGCGCTCGCCGCACGCCTTCATGGGCATGACCAAGATGGGCCAGGC
>JALOSQ010000291.1 GCA_025458335.1 Ideonella sp. | reverse complement strand
GGGGGTGAACGCTCGGCTTCGGCCGCGGGTGACGCGCGCCGTTCAGGGCGCGCCGACCCGGGCCGTGGTTCCGACCGGGATTTCGACCGGGGTTCGGACGGCGGTCCGGGGGCAGGTCGCGGGCGCTTCGGCAATTCGTCGCGATGGGAGAGACGGCGCGCCTCGCGTTCGGCGGCGGCCTGCGCGGCTGTCGGCCGCGCAGGCTTGACCGACCCGGCACCGCGGACCGGCGCTCGGCGCCCGCGCGCCGGCGGGGCGTCGGAGCCGGCGGTGTGGCCGGGATCGGGCTTCTTGAGCTTGAGCGTGGGCATATCCGCGAGGCGTCGCAGGGGCGAGACGGGGATGCCGGATGCGGGCACTGCGGTGCGCCGCCTGACACCCGAGCCGGACCTCATTCCACCATGGCCGAAGGCGGTGCGAGGGGCGCACGGCACGCGGCCCCAGCGCGGGCTCCGGATTGGCCAGGCCGCAGCGCCCTGGGCCGAGGTGGCACCAGAAAGAAAAACGGCCGGACCCCGAGGGGTCCGGCCGGACGTGCACGCCTCGCGAGCGGCGCCGTGCGCCGCTGGCGATCAGAACACGTAGATGATGCCGACCGCAGCACCGGTGCCGCTGGTCTTGGCAGCCGGGTCGTACGGGTTGGTGGCCAGATCCGTCTTCCAGTCGCCGAACTCGACGTAGGCGATCGTGTTCTTGAAGATCTCGCGGTTCACGAACAGCTCGATCGAGGTCAGCTTCAGGTTGTCGTCGCTGTTGACGGCGTAGTGGCCGCCGACGTTGAAGCCCGCGACCGGCGCGACCAGACCCGCGACGATGCCCTTGCCCGTGCCGCCGTCGACGAACTTGCCGCCATCGGCGTAGCTCAGGCTGGCCTTGACGATGCCCAGGTCGTAGCTGCCAGCAACCGACCAGAAGCCCTTGCTGGTGTCGGTGCGCTTCGTTTCCATCGAGGCGCCCACCACCAGCGGGCCCGCGCCGAACTTCGCGCCGGCCGAGAAGACGTTCTCGGCGCCGGGGCCGCCATTGCCTTCAGGCTGGAAGCCGAGCTGCACCGTGGCGCCCGCAATGCTCGGGCTGATGTACTGCAGCGAACGCGACTGGCGGCCGGGCAGCCACGGGCCGACGGCGGCGTAGCCGCCCGCCGACACGCCGTTCGACGCGCCGTTGAAGTCGAAGTCGATCATGGTCTGGAACGAGACCGAGTCCTGGCGGCCGAGGCGCACCTCGCCGAAACCGCCCGACAGGCCCAGCCACGCCTGGCGGCCGATCGTCGGGTTGTTGATGTCGCCGTCGCTGGTGATGCCGTTGCTCTCGAAGCGGAAATTCGCCTTGAGGCCACTGCCGACGTCCGTGCTGCCCTTGATGCCCACGCGGGTGGTCGAGTTGCCTTCGCTGTTGCCGTTGTCGCCACCGGAGTGGAAGTCGGCCTTCTGGTTCAGGAACACGTCGCCCAGCAGGCTCTTGCCGTAGCTGGCGTCGATCAGGCCGTACAGGGTGACCTGGGCGCTGGCTGCGCCCGCGAAAGCCGTCAGGACGGCGGCGGTAATGAGGGTCTTCTTCAAGATGACTCCAGTGTGAAAAGTGAAGGACGGCACAAGTCTAGACCCCTGTTTCGTGTTTTCCCGATGCCGAGGCGCGCGTCGTTGTGATAAGGCAACGACCCGATCGACGAGCGAAACGATATCAGCAAGCAACAACCACGCCAGGGCGGCGTGGCGCGGTCAGCGGCCGCGCAGGTGGGCCGGGGCCTCGAGTCGCCGGGCCAGCAGGGCCAGGCCGACCGACAGCAGCAGATAGATCAGCGAGATCGCCAAGTAAGGCTCCCAGTAGCGGGAGTACGCGCCTGCCACGGTGCGTGCCGCCAGCGCGAGCTCGGCCAGGCCGATCGCCGACACGAGCGAGGAGTCCTTGATCAACGTGACGCCCTCGTTCACGAGGGCCGGCACCATCCGGCGGAACGCCTGGGGCAGCACCACGAAGCGCATCGCCTGCGCATGCGTCAGGCCCAGGCTGTAGGCCGCCTGCGTCTGGCCGCGGTGAATGCTCTGGATGCCCGCGCGGAAGATCTCGCTGATGTAGGCGCCGGCATTCAGGCTGAGCGCGACGCAGCCCGAGAAGAACGCCCCGTGCTGCTGGCGGAACTCGCGCGCCGCCTCGCCCGACAGCAGCAGCCCGCTGTCAGGGTGCACCAGCGTCGGCATCAACGCGAAGTGCACCAGCAGGATCTGCACGAACAGCGGCGTGCCGCGGAAGAAGGTGACGTAGGCGAGCGTGACGCCACGAGCCACGCCGAGCAGCGCCCGCAGCACCCAGGTGCGCGGCGGGGGCGCGTCGGCCGAGGTCGAGATCAACCCGAACACCACGCCGAGCAGCAGGCCCACGCCGATGCCGACGAGGGCCAGCTGGATCGTCATCCACAGGCCGGCCGCGAACAGCGGCCCATAGCCGGCGAGGATCTCCCAGCGAAGATCCATCGCCGCGCGGCCGGGTTACTTGGACGCAGCCGCGGCCGGCGCCGGAGCGGCGGCGGGAGCGGGTGTGGCCGAGGCGGCCGGCGCTGCGCCGAAGTGCTTCGCGTAGATCTGGTCGTAGGTGCCGTCGCCGCGGATCGCGGCGAGGCCCTTGTTGATCTTCTCGAGCAGTTCGGTGTTGCCCTTCTTCACCGCGATGCCGTATTGCTCGTGGGCGAAGGCCGTGTCGTTGACGGTGCGGAAGCTGCCGCCCGGGTTGTTCGCCACGTAGTTGACCACGACGCCGTTGTCGGCGACGACGGCGTCGACGCCGCCGGCCTCGAGCTCCTTGAGCGCCAGAGGGGTCGACTCGAAACGCTTGACGTTCGTGCTGGTCTTGCCGAGCAGCTGGGTGACGACTTCGTCGCCGGTGGTGCCGGTCTGCACGCCGACCTTGAGCGTCTTCAGGTCGTCGAACTTCTGGACCTTGGAGTCACCCCGCACGGCGATCAGCTGCTGCGCGTCGAAGTACGGGTTGCTGAAATCCATCGTCTGCTTGCGCTCGTCGGTGATGGTGATCGACGAGATCAGCAGGTCGCGGTCACCTTGCTGGAGGCTGTTGAAGATGCCCTCCCAGGGTGTGTTGACGAACTTCACCTCGAAGCCGCCCCGGGCCGCCACCGCGTTGAGCAGGTCGACGCTGAAGCCGACGATCTCGCCCCGCTCGTTTTGCAGCTCGAACGGCGCGTACGCGGCGTCGGTGCCGACCGTGTAGACCTTGGCAGCTGGCGGGGCAGGTGCCGCGGCAGGGGCGGGGGCAGGCGCGGGCTCCTCCTTCTTGCCGCAGGCGACCAGCAGGACGCTGGCGGCGGCGAGGCCCATGACCTGGAGGAAACGGCGGGTCGAGATCACGTTCATGCGAGGGTCGAATCGGTCCAAA
>JALOSQ010000290.1 GCA_025458335.1 Ideonella sp. | reverse complement strand
TTCGCCAGCAAGGCGCAGATGTTCGAGGGGCTCATCGAGTTCATCGAGAGCAGCGTGTTCACCCTCGTCAACCAGATCACCGAACGCGAGGCCGACGGCACCGTGCAGGCGCGCCGCATCCTGGCGGTGCTGCTTCAGTTCGGCGAGAAGAACCCGGGCATGACCCGGGTCATGGTGGGCGACGCACTGGTCTTCGAGAACGACCGTCTGCTGTCTCGCATGAACCAGTTCTTCGACCGCATCGAGTCGCAGCTGCGCCAGTGCCTGCGTCCCTCGGCCGAGGCCGGCGGCTCCGAGATGCCGACCGTCGACGCGCAGGTGATGGCCGGCGTGCTGACCGCCTTCGCGGTCGGGCGCCTGCACCGTTACGCGCGCTCCGGCTTCCGGCGCAGCCCGACCGAGCATCTCGACATCGCGCTGAAGCACCTGCTGGCGTGACCGCAGCGCCCGGCCTCGGCGAGGTCGCGTCCGTCCAGTGGGGTGGCGAGACGCTCGGGCTGCTGGCCGAGCGGGCCGTGTGGCTCGAGGACCGGCGGTGCCTCCTCGTGGCCGACGTGCACCTGGGCAAGGCGGCGACCTTCCGGCGCCTGGGCCTGCCCGTGCCGCGCGGCACCACGACCGGCACGCTCGACCGATTGGCCGTGCTGGTCGAGCGGCTGGCAGCCCGGCGCGTGATCGTGCTGGGCGATTTGCTTCACTCGGAGCACGCCCACGCCGCCTCGACGCTCGGGGCGTTCGCGCGTTGGCGTGTGCGCCATGCACGGCTGGAACTGGTGCTGGTGCGGGGCAACCACGACGACCGCGCCGGCGATCCGCCGGCCTCCCTCGGCATCGAGGTGGTGACCGAGCCCCTGCACGTCGGCGGGCTGGCGCTGGCGCACCACCCGCGCCCGGTGCCGGGGCGGGCCGTGCTGGCCGGCCACCTGCACCCCTGCGTGCGGCTCGGCGGCCGGGCCGGCGATCGCATGCGCCTGCCGTGTTTCCACTTCTCGCGGGGGGTCGGCGTGCTGCCGGCCTTCGGCGAGTTCACCGGCATGCACCCCGTGCAGCCGTCGCCGGGCGACCTGCTGTTCCTCGTGGCGGAGGACCGGGTCGTGCCCTGGCCGTCCGCCGCGTCGGCGCCCGGGCTTGACGCGGGCCAGGCGCCACGCGCCGACGGGCCCGCGGCTGCCCTTCGTACACTGGACGGCTGAGGCTGCGGCGACCGCCCGGCCGCCGATCCCGCCGCCGCGCCCGGACGGCGTCGCGTCTTTGCCCTTGCCATGGCCGAATCCCTGACCCCGCTCGCCGACCTCCTGGACCGTGCGCACCGCCTGCTCGACCGGCTCGACGGCGTGCTGCCGCGGCCGCTGTCGGCGCCCGACTGGGGCACGGCCGTCGCGTTCCGCTACCGGCGCCGCCAGGGCGCCGGCGTGCTCGAGCCCGTTCGGCATGTCGCCACGATCCGCCTGGCCGACCTGGTCGAGGTCGAGCCGCAGAAGGAGCGCCTGCTGCGCAATACCCGCCAGTTCGTCGAGGGGCGCCCGGCCAACAACGCCTTGCTGACCGGATCGCGCGGCACCGGCAAGAGCTCGCTCATCAAGGCACTGCTCAACGAGTTCGCGCCGCGCGGCCTGCGGCTCATCGAGGTCGACAAGGCCGACCTGGTCGACCTGCCGGACCTGGTCGACCTGGTGGCCGAGCGCCCCGAGCGCTTCATCGTGTACTGCGACGACCTGAGCTTCGACGAGGGCGAGCCGGGCTACAAGGCGCTCAAGTCGATCCTCGACGGCTCGGTTGCCCAGTCGAGCGACAACGTGCTGATCTACGCGACCAGCAACCGTCGACACCTGTTGCCCGAGTACATGAAGGAGAACCTGACCTACCAGCACACCGAGGACGGCGAGGTCCACCCAGGCGAGGTGGTCGAGGAGAAGATCTCGCTGTCCGAGCGCTTCGGGCTGTGGGTCAGCTTCTACCCCTTCAGCCAGGACGAATACCTGGCGGTCGTCGCGCAGTGGCTGCGGCACTTCGGCATCGACGATGCCACGATCGCCTCGGCCCGCCAGGAAAGCCTCGTCTGGGCGCTGGAGCGGGGCTCGCGCTCGGGCCGCGTGGCCTGGCAGTTCGCCCGCGACTACGCGGGTCGGCGGGCCGCATGAACGATCCGACCCCGCCCGGCGCGGTGCTCGACGCGACCGGTGGCCTCGCGCGGCCGGGCCGGGTGCCGGTCGACGTGGCCGTCGGCGTGCTCGTGGAGCGCGACGCCGCCGGACGCGAGGGCCGCTTCCTGCTCACGTCCCGCCCGGCCGGCAAGGTCTACGCCGGCCACTGGGAGTTCCCGGGCGGCAAGCTCGAGCCCGGCGAGAGCGTCGAGCAGGCCCTGCGCCGGGAACTGCACGAGGAAATCGGCATCACCATCGGGGCGGTCCACCCATGGGCGGTCGAGGTGGTCGACTACGAGCACGCTCGGGTGCGGCTGCATTTCTGCAAGGTCTTCGAGTGGACGGGCCGGTTCGAGATGCGAGAGCAGCAGGCGATGGCCTGGCAGTCCCTGCCGGTCGAGGTGACGCCGGTGCTGCCGGGCACGTTGCCGGTGCTGCGCCGCCTGCGCGCCGAGCGGGGTCTTGCGGGACCGACCCACTTGGAAGCGCCGGCATCGGCCTCATGATCGAGGACACCACGATGGACACCCCTCCCAGCCCCACCGCGCTGCCCGATTGGCTGGCCGACGTGCGCTTCGACGCCGACGGCCTGGTGCCGGCCATCGCCCAGGAGGCCGGCACCGGCCACGTGCTGATGGTGGCCTTCATGAACCGCGAAGCGCTGGCTCGAACCGCCGCGCTCGGCGAGGCGGTGTACTGGAGCCGCTCGCGCCGGCGACTGTGGCACAAGGGTGAGGAGTCGGGCCACGTGCAGAAGGTGCGGGAACTGCGCCTGGACTGTGACGGCGACGTGGTCCTGCTGACGGTCGAGCAGCTCGGCCACCAGCCGGGGATCGCCTGCCACACCGGGCGTCATTCGTGCTTCTTCCGCCGCCTCGAGGGCCAGGGTGCCGACAGTCGATGGGTGACCGTCGACCCGGTGCTGAAGGACCCCGAACTCATCTATCGGTGACGGCCATGACGAGCGACGACAGCCTGGCGCGACTGGCGGCGGTGATCGCCGCCCGCCGCCCCGACCGTGGCGGCGATCCGGCCGCCAGCTACGTGGCGCGCCTGTTCGGCAAGGGCCTGGACGCGGTGCTGAAGAAGGTCGGCGAGGAGTCGACCGAACTCGTGATGGCTGCCAAGGACCTCGACGCCGCCCCGGACGATGCCGCCCGCCGCCAGGCCCTGGTCAACGAAACCGCCGATCTGTGGTTCCATTCGATGATCGCGCTGGCGCGCTTCGACCTGTCGCCGGCCGACGTGATCGCCGA
>JALOSQ010000289.1 GCA_025458335.1 Ideonella sp. | reverse complement strand
ATCTTGCGCGGCGCGAACTCGCCCGCGCCTGCGACCGCCCGGGCCTCGATCACCAGGTCGGTCTGCGGCGTGCTGCAGCAGGTGAGCATCCAGCCGGCAGCATCCTCGTCGGCGGACAGCGCCTTGCTCTGGTGCGCGCCGTGGATGACCCGGCCCTCGAGCAGGCGGCTCTTGCAGCTGCCGCAGGCGCCGTCGCGGCAGCCATAGGGCAGGCCCAGGCCCTGGCGGATCGCGGCGGCAAGCACGGGCTCGTCACGCTCCACGGTGAAGGTGCGGCCGCTGGGCTGGAGGGTGACGGTGAAGGGCATGGCGTAATCTCGGCTCACGTCGCGGGCCGTCGATCGGCCCGGCCGCCTATTGTCCCGGATGCTCCCGATGACCCCGTTGACGCGTCACCGTCGCCCTGTGCTCTTGATCGTCGGGTGCGGTGACGTCGGCTTGCGCGTGGCGCGCCAACTGGCCGGACGGTGGCGCCTGCTCGCGCTCACGTCATCGCCTGGCCGGCGAGAGACGCTGCGGACGGCAGGTGCGCAGCCGCTGGACGGCGACCTCGACCGGCCCGAGACCCTGGGCCGGCTGGCCGGGCTGGCCGATGCGGTCCTGCACCTGGCGCCGCCGCCCGGGCATGGGCAGCACGACCCGCGCACGTCGCACCTGCTGGCGGCGCTGGCGCGCTGCGATCGGGTGCGTCGGCTGGTCTACGGGAGCACCACGGGCGTGTACGGTGATGCCGGCGGTGCTCGCATCGACGAGACGCACCGGCTCGCGCCGCAGACCGAGCGAGCCCGGCGACGCGTCGATGCCGAGGCCCGGGTGCGGGCCTGGGGCCGCGCGCGCGGCGTGGCCGTGACGATCCTGCGCATCCCCGGCATCTACGCCCTGGACCGCGAGGGCGGCACGCCGGCCGAGCGGCTGCGGCGCGGCACACCGGTGCTGCGGCCCGAGGACGACGTCTACACCAACCATGTCCACGCCGACGACCTGGCGCGGGCCTGCGCCGCGGCGCTCGCGCGCGGCCCCACGCAGCGCGCGATCAACGTGTGCGACGACACCGAGATGCGCATGGGCGAGTACTTCGAGTTCGCGGCCGACCTGATGGGCCTGCCGCAGCCGCCGCGCATCAGCCGCGCCGAGGCGGCACAGCAGCTGTCGCCGGCGCTGCTGAGCTTCATGAGCGAGTCGCGGCGCATCTCGAATGCGCGGCTCAAGCGTGAACTGCGCTTCGTGGCGTGGTACCCGACCGTCCGCGAGGGCCTGGCTGCCGCGGCGTGCAGCGATGTCCGGTCTGCTCGCGCACCGGCCGTCCCGGGCCGTTGCTCGATGTCCGTCTCATCCGGATCATGATCGACAAGGTCGTCGCCAGCTGTGCCGAGGCCCTGGCCGACGTGCCCGACGGCGCCACCGTGATGGTCGGCGGCTTCGGCACTGCCGGGCAACCCAACGAGCTCATCGACGCGCTGCTCGAGCAGGGCGCAAAGGACCTGGTGATCGTCAACAACAACGCCGGCAACGGCGACACCGGACTCGCCGCGCTGCTCGCCGCCGGACGGGTGCGCAAGATCATCTGCAGCTTCCCCCGTCAGACCGACTCGTGGCACTTCGATCGGCTGTACCGCGAGGGCCGCATCGAACTCGAGCTCGTGCCGCAGGGCAATCTGGCGGAGCGCATCCGGGCGGCGGGTGCCGGCATCGGCGGGTTCTTCACGCCCACCGGCTACGGCACGGAACTCGCCACGGGCAAGGAGGCGCGGTTCATCGATGGTCGCTGGATGGTGCTGGAGACGCCGATCCATGCCGATGTCGCGCTGATCAAGGCCGAGCGAGGCGACCGCTGGGGCAATCTCACCTACCGCATGACGGCGCGCAACTTCGGCCCGATCATGGCGATGGCGGCGCGCCTGACCGTGGCCACCGTGCACGAGGTCGTGCCGCTTGGTGGGCTCGACCCGGAGGCGGTCGTCACGCCGGGCGTTTTCGTGCGGCGGGTCGTGTGCGTGCCGCGTGCGAGCACCTCGTCCGGCGGCTTCAAGCCGCCGGCATGAACCCCGGGAGCCGTCGATGAGCAGCCGTTGGACGAAGGACCAGATGGCACGGCGGGTGGCGCTCGACATCGCCGACGGCATGGTGGTCAATCTCGGCATCGGCCTGCCGACGCTGGTGGCCAATCACCTGCCGGCCGACCGCGAAGTGATGATGCACAGCGAGAACGGCGTCATCGGCATGGGCCCGGCGCCGGCCGAGGGTGCGGAGGACCACGACCTCATCAACGCCGGCAAACAGCCGGTCACCTTGCGTCCCGGCGGCTGCTTCTTCCACCATGCCGACAGCTTCGCGATGATGCGCGGCGGGCACCTGGACGTGTGCGTGCTCGGCGCGTTCCAGGTTTCCGCGGCGGGCGACCTGGCCAACTGGCACACCGGCGCCCCGGGCGCGATCCCGGCCGTCGGGGGCGCGATGGACCTCGCCATCGGCGCCAGGGCCACCTGGGTCATGATGGAGCATGTCACCAAGGGCGGCGAGCCGAAGATCGTGTCCCGCTGCACCTACCCGCTCACCGGCCTGGGCTGTGTCCGCCGGATCTACACCGACCTGGCGGTGATCGACGTCACGCCGGAGGGGCTCCACGTGCGGGAGATGGCCGACGGGCTGGACTTCGCCACGCTGCAGGCGTGCACGGGCGCGCCGTTGCGGCCGCCGCGCGAGGGCGGGGCACTACACTGATCGCTCACCGCCCCTTGCGCCTTCGTCCCATGGCCGGCCTGCGACCCGACACGCCCACACCCACCGCGATCACGCTGCACCAGGCGACCCGCGTGCTGGAGATTGCCTACGACGACGGCCGCACGTTCCGCCTGCCGTTCGAGTTCCTGCGTGTGTACTCACCCTCGGCCGAGGTGCGTGGCCACGGTCCGGGCCAGGAGGTGCTGCAGACCGGCAAGCGCTCGGTGGACATCGAGGCGGTGGAGGCGGTCGGCCACTACGCGATCCGGCCGCAGTTCTCCGATGGTCACGCCTCCGGGATCTACTCCTGGGATTACCTGTACGAGCTCGGCTCCCGGCAGGAGGCGCTGTGGCGCGACTACGAGGCGCGGCTGGCGGCCGCCGGTGCCAGCCGCGACGTCGCGGCGCCCGCGGCTTCGTCGCCGCATGCCTGCGGCCACCCGCACTGACCGGCGCCACGCGTCCACCCGCCATGGCGAAAACCCACTTCGGTTTCGAGACCGTCGACGAGACGGCCAAGGCTGCGCGTGTTCGCGGCGTGTTCGACTCGGTCGCCAGCCGCTACGACCTGATGAACGACCTCATGTCGCTCGGGCTGCACCGCGTCTGGAAGGCCTACACCGTCGCGGCGGCCGGACTGCGCCCCGGCGACCGGGTGCTCGACGTCGCCTCGGGCACCGGTGACCTGGCC
>JALOSQ010000288.1 GCA_025458335.1 Ideonella sp. | reverse complement strand
CGTCGCGGAAACGCCCGACCACCGCGTGGCGGCGCTCCAGGACCGCCGCGTACGGCGCCGGCATGTTCGACAGGAAGTACACCGCGTGGCCCGCGTCGACGAGCCGTTCGACCAAGCCTTCCATCGACGGCACCGGCCGCAGCGCGCGCGGCACGGCGTCGATGACGGCGGCGGCCTCCTCGACAGCCAGGCCGACGCGCTGCCTCGGTGTGCCCCCGGTCGAAGGCCGCCCAGTCCCCGTCGAATCCCTCGAAGAATCGCTCGACGAGGCGACTCGCGCTCATGTCGTCGGGTGCGTGCCGCGGCAGCACCTCGCGCACCAGACGGTGGGGCTGCCAGTCGAACAGGACCCCGCCGAAATCGAAGACGACGTTCATCGCCGCCCCGCCGGCGCGCCCCGTGCGCTCACCGCAACCGGGCCAGCAGCCCGGCGGTCGATGCGTCCAGCCCCGTCACGTCGCCGCTGTCGAGCCGCGGCAGCAGGTCCTGGCACATCGCCTTGCCCAACTCGACGCCCCACTGGTCGAAGCTGTTGATGCCCCACAGCGCGCCGCTGGTGAAGACGCGGTGCTCGTACAGCGCGATGAGCGCCCCCAGCGCGCGCGGCGTCAGCTGGTCCAGGACCAGCGTGGTGCTCGGCCGGTTGCCGGCAAAGCTGCGGTGCCGCGCGATCGTCGCGGGGTCGGCCCCGGTGGCGGCGGTCGGCGCCCGCTCGGTGGCCGCCTGCGCGGTCGTCTTGCCCAGCATCAGCGCCTGCGACTGCGCCAGGCCGTTGGCCAGCAGCATCCGGTGCTGTGCGTGCAGGCGCGCCTCGAGCGCCGCATCGCGCGGCCCGGGGCCGTGCGCCGGCCGTCGCACGAGGATGAACTCCACCGGCACGGCGTCGGTGCCCTGGTGCAGCATCTGGAAGTAGGCGTGCTGGCCGTTCGTGCCCGGCTCGCCCCAGACCACGGGGCTGGTGGCGAAGGGCAGCGGCTCGCCGGCGAGGTCGACCGACTTGCCGTTGGACTCCATCTCGAGTTGCTGCAGGTACGCCGGCAACCGGCGCAGGCCCTGGTGGTACGGCGCCACGCTGCGGCTCGAAAAGCCGTGGAAGTTGCGGTACCAGACGTCGAGCAGGCCGAGCACCGCAGGCAGGTTGCGCGCCAGCGGCGCCTCCGCGAAGTGGCGGTCCATCGCGTACGCCCCGTCCAGCAGCGCGCGAAAGCCGGTCTCGCCCAGCGCGATCGCGATCGGCAGGCCGATCGCCGACCACAGCGAGTAGCGCCCGCCCACCCAGTCCCAGAAGCCGAAGGTCGTGGTGATGCCGAAGGCCGCCGCGGCCGTGACGTTGGTCGTGGCCGCCACGAAGTGCCGCGCGACGTCGGTCCCGCCGGCGGCGGTGAACCAGGCCCGGGCCGCCTGGGCGTTGGCCATCGTCTCCTGGGTCGTGAAGGTCTTGGAGGCGACCACGAACAGCGTGCGCCGCGGGTCGAGGCGCCGCAGCACTGGCTCGAGGTCGTGACCGTCGACGTTGGAGACGAAGTGCATCCGCAGCGCCGGGTGGCCGAAGGACTCCAGCGCGGCGACCACCATCTGAGGCCCGAGGTCGCTGCCGCCGATGCCGATGTTGACCACGTCGGTGAAGCCGGTCCCGGCCTCGGCGCGCACCCTTTCGGCGAACGCGAGCATCGCGTCGAGCGTGGCGTGGACCTGGTCGCCGAACGGCGCGGCGCCACGCGGCGCACGCAGCGCCGTGTGCAGCACCGCGCGGCCCTCGGTGGCGTTGACCGGGGCACCGGCCAGCATCGCATCGCGCCGCGCCTCCAGACGGCACTCGCGCGCCAGGTCGAGGAGGAAGTGCAAGGTCGCGACGTCCAGCCGGTTCTTCGACAGGTCGGCGAACACCTCGGGCGCCTCGAGGCTGAGCGACGCGAAGCGCGACGGGTCGCGCGTGAAGGCGTCGCGCAGGTCGAAGTCGCGCCCGTGCGCCGCGAAGTGGCCCTTCAGCGCCGCCCAGGCCTCGGTGCGGTCGCAGCGCGGTGCCGGCGGCAACCCGGCCGTCATGCCGCGGCCCCCTCGATCAGCCGGTCGAGCTTGAGCGCATCGGCGGCGAAGGCGCGGATGCCCTCGGCCAGCTTCTCGGTGGCCATCGCGTCCTCGTTGAGCGCCCAGCGGAAGGCCGGCTCGTTGAAGCTCACCGCGTGGATCGACGCCGCCACGGCGCAGGCCGGGTCGAGCTGGCGCTCGAAGGGCGCGTCGCTCGCCTGCAACTGGGCCAGCAGCTCGGGACTGATGGTGAGCAGGTCGCAGCCGGCCAGCGCGAGGATCTGGCCCACGTTGCGGAAGCTCGCGCCCATGACCTCGGTGGCGATGCCGAACTTCTTGTAGTAGGTGTAGATCCGCTCGACCGACTGGACGCCGGGATCGTGGATGCCAGCGCGCGCTGCCTCGTCCCAGGTCGCGCCGGCCGCCTTCTTGTGCCAGTCGTAGATGCGACCGACGAAAGGGGAGATGAGCCGAACGCCGGCCTCGCCACAGGCCACGGCCTGGCAGAACGAGAACAGCAGCGTGAGGTTGCAGTGGATGCCCTCGTGCTCGAGGATCCGGGCAGCCTGGATGCCCTCCCAGGTCGAGGCGATCTTGATCAGCACCCGGTCGCGGCGCACACCGGCGCCCTCGTAGAGGTCGATCAGGCGATGCGCGCGGGCCACCGTGGCCGCGGTGTCGAAACTCAGTCGGGCGTCGACCTCGGTGCTGACGCGGCCGGGCACCACGCGCAGGATCTCGAGCCCGAATCGCACCAGCACCTCGTCGACGATGTCCGCGGTCGGTCGCCCGCGGTGCCGGGCCACCGTCTCGGCGAGCAGCGGCGCGTACTCGGACTGCTGCACCGCCTTCAGGATGAGCGACGGGTTGGTGGTGGCGTCGCGCGGCGCGAACGCGGCCAGCTGGTTGAAGTTGCCGGTGTCGGCGACGACGGTGGTGAACTGCTTGAGGCGGTCGAGCTGGTTCATGGCAGGAGGGGCCCGGCGGGGCTCGGGTGGACCGGGGCGGAGGGCCCCGGGGGACGGCATCGGTCGAAGCTTAGTCGCTCGCCGGGGCGCCGCCGCGACGGCCGGCGCACGACCGGGCTCAGGCCGCGACGACCGACACGCCGCGGGCCCCGAGCGACAGCGACACGGCCGCGCCGACGGGCCAGTCGCGCCCGGTCTCGGGCGATACCACGAAGATCGCGCCGAGCGTGGTGTCGAGCGTCAGCTCCATCACGCTGCCCAGGTAGGCGACCTTGGCGACCGTCGCCGGCAGGGCTCCCTCGCCGAGGGCCCCGAGGGTCCAGGCCTCGGGCCGCACGGCGACCTTCACCGGGCCCGGGCGCACAGGCTCGCGCGGCACGAGCCGCAGCGGTCCGAGCGCGACCCCGCCGTCGGCCCCGGCCTGGCCGTCGAACAGCATCGCCTCGCCCATGAAACCGGCGACGAAAGCGCTGCCCGGGTGCTCATAGAGCTGCCGCGGCGTGCCGCACTGCGCGATGACCCCTGCATCCATCACGATGATCTGGTCGCTGACCGCCAGCGCCTCGCTCTGGTCGTGGGTCACGTAGGCCACGGTCAGCGCCAGGCGCTGCTGCAGCGCGCGG
>JALOSQ010000287.1 GCA_025458335.1 Ideonella sp. | reverse complement strand
GCCGCGGCCGTGTGGGCGCTCGGCGTGGCCGATCGCCACGTCCGCCACGGCCGGGTGACCAGTGACATCCACCTCGGCTTCGTCGAGCTGTCGGTCACCAAGCAGAGGCTGCGGACCTGGGTGTCGCAGGCCCAGCAGGACGCCGGGGCCGACCCGGTCGAGCGTGAACGGCTGCAGGCCGAACTCCAGCTCAAGCTGCGGCAGCTGCGCGACCTGTCGGAGCAGGCCCTGCGGATGGGCGGCGCGCTCGACGCCGACGACCGCCAGGCGCAGCAGCGTCGCGTCGAGTCGCTCGAGCTGCTGGGCCGCAGCTTCACGCGGCTCGAGCAGGCGATCGACACGGTCCAGCCGCTGCCGCCGGGCGCCGACGCCCGCCAGGCCTGGGATGCGCTGACCCGGGTCTTCGAGGAGTCGGAGGGCCAGAACCTGCGCGCACTGATCGACGAGGGCATGGCACGCGCGGCTGCGTCGGTCGAGCGCGAGCGCGCCGCGGCCGACCGCACGCTGCAGGGCGCGCGCGCGCTGTGGGCCGGCACGGCCGCGGCGCTGTCGCTGGCCGCGCTGCTGCTCGCCTGGCACTTCGCCCGCGCGCTGCGGCGCCCGCTCGACCAGCTGGCCACCGGCGCCGCCGCGTTGCAACGCGGCGAGCTCGGCCACCGCATCGCCGACGGGCCGCACGATGAATTCGCGGTGGTGGCCCGCAGCATGAACGCGATGGCCGCCGAACTGCAGCAGCACCGCGACCGCGAGACTGCCGCGCGCCAGCAGCTGCAGGAACTCGTCGACGAGCGCACGCGCGAGCTGCGCCTGGCGCTGGCCTCCCTGCAGGAGGCCGACGAGCGCCGGCGCCGCCTGTTCGCCGACATCAGCCACGAGCTGCGCACCCCCACCACCGCGATCCGGGGCGAGGCCGAGGTGGCGCTGCGCGGCGCGACCCGCCCGGTCGACGAGTACCGCAGCGCACTGCAGCGCATCGTCGAGACCTCGCGCCAGCTCGGCCTGGTGATCGACGACCTGCTCACCATGGCGCGCAGCGACATCGACGTGCTGTCGCTGAAGCGCGCGCCGCTCGACCTGTCCGAGCCGCTGGCCGAGGCCCTCACCCAGATCGCGGGCGCCGCGCGGGAGCACGGGATCGCGCTGCACATGCCGGCAGCCTGGCCCTCGGGCCTGAGTGTGCTCGGCGACGCACAGCGCCTGCGCCAGCTCGTCCTGATCCTGCTCGACAACGCCGTGCGCTACTCGAATCCCGGCGGCGAGGTGCGCGTGTCGCTCGGCACCGTGGCCGACGCGGACGGGCCGCCGCAGTGCGAGCTCGCGGTGGCCGACCAGGGCATCGGCATCGCGCGCGAGGACCTGCCGCAGATCTTCGAGCGCCACTACCGCGGCCGCGAGGCGCGCCTGCGCCGTCCCGACGGCGCCGGGCTGGGGCTGGCCATCGCGATGGCCCTCGCCCGGGCGCACGGCGGGACCCTGCGCGTCGACAGCGAGCCCGGGCGCGGCACCACGGTGTGGTTGCGCCTGCCCCTGCTGTCCCAGCCGTCCCTGCTGCTCAACGCCGCATGAACATCCTGATCGTCGAGGACGACCCGCGCATCGCCGACTTCCTGGACCGCGGCCTGCGCGCCGAAGGCCACCGTGTGCAGCTCGCCCGCACCGGCCCCGAGGGCGTGGAGCTCGCCCGCGAACTGCACCGCCAGGGCAGCACGGCCGTGATGCTGCTCGACGTGATGCTGCCCGGCATGAACGGCCTGGAGGTGTGCCAGACGCTGCGCGCCGCCCGCGTGCCGCTGCCCATCCTGATGCTCACCGCGCTCGGGTCGCTCGAGGACCGCGTCGCCGGGCTGCGGCTCGGTGCCGACGACTACCTCGTCAAGCCCTTCGAGTTCGAGGAGCTGCTGGCCCGCATCGAGGCCCTCGGCCGACGCGGCCGCCTGCAGGAGCCGGCGGCGAGCCAGCGGCTGCGCGTGGCCGACCTCGAACTCGACCTCGAGGCCATGCGCGCCACCCGCGCCGGCGAGCCGATCACCCTGACCGCGCGCGAGCTCGCCCTGCTCGAGCTGCTGATGTCGGCCCCCGGGCGGCTGTTCAGCCGCGAGCGCATCCTCGCCAACGTCTGGGGCCTCAACGAGGACCCGCTGACCAACGTGGTCGACGTGTACATCCGCCGCCTGCGCAGCAAGATCGACGAGGGCCGCTCCCGCCCCCTGATCCACACGGTGCGCGGCCTGGGCTACCGGCTCGAGGACGCGGGCGGCGCCTGAACCGCGCCAGCGGCGTTCATCCGGCGTTCATCCCACGCTCAGGTTCGGCTCACGCAGGCTTCAGGGGCGTTTCAAGCCGGCGCGATGTACTGGCGGTCGAGGGCGCGGCCAGCCGCCGGGCCCCGGAACCTCGACAACCAGGAGCCCACGATGAAGCTTTCGACCCTCGCCCTCGCCGCCGCCGTGACCGCCGGCGTGGCCCTGCCCGCCACGGCACGCACCACCGTCGTCAACCAGGCCATCACCGAGGCCGAGGTCGTCGCGGCCCAGCAGGCCTGGTGCAAGGCGCTGGTCGACATCAGCACCACCGGCGCCACCCAGGGCCAGGCCGCCGCCAAGGCGCTGGCCGAGCGCGTGATCGACGCCGCCTACGGGTACCAGATGGGCGCCGTGCTGTTCAAGCCGACGCTGACCGAAGTCCCGCAGACCTTCCGCACCACGCGCCAGGGCGCGCTGGCGTACTTCGTGGGCGGCGACAGCGCCTTCCCGAAGGACACCGGCTTCGCGCTGAAGGGCTGGACCAAGTGCGAGTCGACCAACGCCGCGATCTTCATCACCGGCGACTCGGCCACCTCGATGGGCAACGTCAACATCACCGGCAAGGACGGCCGCGTGACCACGGTCGACAAGACCTGGTCCTACGTCAAGGACGACGCGGGCAAGCTGCGCATCGTCGTGCACCACTCGTCGCTGCCGTTCAAGGCCAACTGAGCACGGCCCTGCCCGCGCCGCGATCGCCATGGCCCCCGCGGGCCATGGCCGTGCGGCGGGGCGCGGGTGACGGCCTGACACGAGGCGCACCGCATCGGCAACCGAGGCGCTCAAGAAGCGCCCGGAGCTGCCGAAGACCGGGGGATCCGTGGTGGCGTGCGCCACCCGGCCACCCCCCGGAGTCCCCGATGTCCCTTGCGTTCGAAATCGCCGCGATCGCCGTGCTGTCGGCCGTTACCGTCGCCGGCGTGCGCTACCTGAAGCGCCACCAGCCCGACCCCAACCCCGCCATCGAGGCGCGCGTGGCCGCAGCGCTGGCCGCTGGCCAGCCGCTGCCGACCTACGTGGAGCGCCGCATCAACCCGCTGCCCTACGTCGGGCGCGACCGGCGCGCCGAGGGCGCGAGCGTCGCCCAGGCCTGGCGCAACGCGGCCTGAGGGCCG
>JALOSQ010000041.1 GCA_025458335.1 Ideonella sp. | reverse complement strand
CGTGATCGCCGCCGTCAGCGTCGTCTTGCCATGGTCCACGTGACCAATGGTCCCCACGTTCACGTGCGGCTTGGTCCGCTCAAACTTGCCTTTTGCCATCTCAGTTCTTCTCCTCGGGGAGTCTCAGGCTGGGGTTGCGAAGGGGCTGTGATTCGGATTCGTGGTGCCCATGACGCGGATCGAACGCGTGACCTCTCCCTTACCAAGGGAGTGCTCTACCACTGAGCCACATGGGCGGCTGACGGTCTGGCCAGTCTTGAAAACCCTCGAAGCCGGCCGGGCCGGAGGGCTTGCAGGACTGGAGCGGGAGACGGGAATCGAACCCGCGTCATTAGCTTGGAAGGCTAAGGTTCTGCCATTGAACTACTCCCGCCCGGATGGCGCGGTCGTGTCGCTGTTCGTCCTGTCTCGTCGTACGTCTCGATGTCGCCTGGTGGAGGAGGTTGGATTCGAACCAACGTAGGCGTAAGCCAACAGATTTACAGTCTGCCCCCTTTAGCCACTCGGGCACCCCTCCGCGGCGAACCTGAGAGTATAGACGCATCGGGCGACGGTCTGGCAGCCCCCAGGCGAAGCACCCCCGCCAGCCGCAGCGAGGCCCCTCCCGGACGGGCGACCCTGTCGCGGTGGCGCCGCTGGCCGACGGGCCCGCCTAGACCGCCGGGCGCCCGGGCCCGGCGGCGCGGCCGGTTGGCCGAAGGGCCGTCACGAGCAGGTCCTCGGCGGCGGTCAGCCACGCCTGCTGAAGGTCGAAGCGCTGAGGCAGCGGATGCCGGTAGCCGACTCCGTCAACAGTGAGCCCTAACACCGCGCGCCCGTCGAGCCGCTGAAGGGCCTGGCGGGCCCATGGCCGCAGACGCGCGCCCAGGCCCCACGCGGCAAGAACCGGCACCGTGGCCGGCCCGAGCGCGTCGCGGCATTCGGAGGCCCGGGCCTCGCTGAACAGGCTGTGGTGATCCGTCGACAACCGGTCCAGCCAGGCCATGAGCTCGGCGCTGCGCGGCGTGCGCAGGTCCGACAGGTTCAGCACGCGCAGGTGGTCCCAGCGCACGCCATGCACGGCCAGGCGGTCGGCCAGGCGCATCAGCTGGTGTTGCGTGCGGTCGGGCCAGGCGAGGCACCACCCTCTCGGATCCGGCTCGGACAGCGGCCGCGAGCCACCGGGATTCATCATCACTGCGACCACGTCCGGCACGCCCTGGATCGCCAGCTCGGGCTCGAGGCCGTGGCGGAAGATCTCGAGGCGGCTGCGCATCGGCCAGCGCTCGCCGTCGAGCAGGGCATCGCGGTAACAGCCCCAGACCCGCCAGGCGGCCGCCCATGGCGCCGTGGCCCGGGCCGAGGGCTTGGCGCCGAGCGACGCCGATCGCACCGACTCGATCGGCGCGCGCCCCGGCGCGACCACGTCCTCTCCTGGCTGGTCCCGGCCCCGGGATCGCCGCCGGTTCACGCGAACAGCGCCGCGAGGGCCGCGCCGGGGTCGGGCGCGCGCATGAACGCCTCGCCGACCAGGAACGCATGGACCCCGTGGCTGCGCATCCGCTGGACGTCGTCGCGCGACAGGATCCCGCTCTCGGTCACCACCAGGCGGTCCGGCGGCAGCCGACCCAGCAGGCCGAGCGTGACGTCGAGGCTGACCTCGAAGCTGCGCAGGTTGCGGTTGTTGATGCCCAACAGCGGGGTGGTCAACCCCAGCGCCCGGTCGAGTTCGGCCTCGTCGTGGACCTCGACGAGCACAGCCATGCCCAGCGCGTGGGCGTGCGCCTCGAGGTCGCGCATCCGCGCGTCGTCCAGGCAAGCGACGATCAGCAGGACGGCGTCGGCGCCCATCGCGCGCGCCTCGTCGACCTGCAGCGCATCGACGATGAAGTCCTTGCGCAGCACCGGCAGCGCGCAGGCCTCCCGGGCCGCCTGCAGCGCCTCGGCCGAGCCCTGGAAGAAGCGCACGTCGGTGAGCACGCTCAGGCACGCGGCGCCGTGACGCTCGTAGCTCGCGGCGATCTCGCGCGGCTCGAACGCGTCGCGCAGAACGCCCTTGCTGGGGCTCGCCTTCTTGACCTCGGCGATGACCGCGCTGCGCCCAGCCTCGACGCGATCGCGCAGCGCCCCCGTGAAGTCGCGCACGTCGCGACGCGCCTCGGCCTCGCGCCGCAGGCTCTCGGCCCGGCCGGGCGCGCGCAGGGCGGCGATCTCCTCGTGCTTGACGGCGACGATGCGTTGCAGGATGTCGGACATTCGCGTTCGAGGCGGTGGTGGGCGGGATCGAGGGCGCAGGGCAGACGCGATTCAGCCGTCGAGCTGCGGCCCGCTGCGCTCGACGCCCAGCCGGCGCGCCAGCACGTCGGCCAGGCGGCTGACGCGGATCATCTCCTGGCGGCGGCGGGCCGGCAGGTCGACCAGGCGCGCGACGCGCCCCCGGTCCACGTGTCGCAGGTCGATCGCGATATTGGCCTTGCGGTCGCTGGGGGCGGTCTGGATCGACCAGCCATCGCCCTCGAGCGGCTCGGACTCACCGCGCTGGCCCACGGGCTCGACGCAGCGCCGCTCGAAGTCGACCCGCCAGCCCGCGGCGGCCCGCTTCCAGCGCCAGTGCAGGAGCATGCCGACCAGGCCGCCCGCGAGCGCAACCCAGCCCAGCGGTTCGCGCGGCAGGTCCTCCGAGCGCGCCGCCAGCACGCCCAGCGCCGCACTCGCGAAGCCCACCGCCATGCCGGCCCAATGCGGTTCCAGCCGAGGCAGGAACACCACCGGGTCGCGCTCGGCCGCGGCGATCCAGGCCTCGACGCTCACGCCGGCCGGAACTTGTTGGTGACGCTCACGAACTGGCTCAGCTTGGCCAGCGCCTGACCCGAGGCGACGGCCTCACGGGCCCGCCGCACGCCCTCGGCGATGCTCGCCGCCACGCCGGCGCAGTACAGCCCCGCGCCGGCGTTGAGCAGCACCACGTCGCGCACCGGACCGTCCTCGTTGGCCAGGGCACGCTGGATGCACTGCACCGACTCCTCCTTGTTGGCCACGCGCAGCACCCGTGAGTCGTAGACCGGCAAGCCGAAGTCGCTCGGGTGCACCGTGTACTCGAGCACCTCGCCGTCCTTGAGCTCGCCGATCATCGTCTCGCCCGACAGCGAGATCTCGTCCATCCCGTTCATGCCGTAGACCACCATCACGTGTTCGCTGCCCAGGCGCTGCAGCACGCGCACCTGGATGCCCACCAGGTCCGGGTGGAACACCCCCAGCAGCTGGTTCGGCGCGCTGGCCGGGTTGGTGAGCGGCCCCAGGATGTTGAAGATGGTGCGCACGCCCAGCTCCTTGCGCACCGGGGCGGCGTGCTTCATCGCCAGGTGGTGGTTCGGCGCGAACATGAAGCCGATCCCGGTCTCGGCCAGGCAGTCCGCCACCTGGTCGGGCGCCAGGCCGATGAACGCGCCGAGCGCCTCGAGCACGTCGGCCGAGCCGGATGTCGACGACACGCTGCGCCCGCCGTGCTTGGCTACCCGCGCGCCGGCGGCAGCGGCCACGAACATCGACGCGGTGGAGATGTTGAAGGTGTGCGAGCTGTCGCCGCCGGTGCCCACGATGTCGACCAGGTGCGTGCGGTCGTGCACCGCCACCGGCGTGGCGAACTCGCGCATCACCTGGGCGGCGGCGGCAATCTCGCCGATGGTCTCCTTCTTGACGCGCAGGCCCATCGCGAAGGCGGCGATCATCACCGGCGACATCTCGCCGCTCATGATGCGCCGCATCAGCGTGAGCATCTCGTCGTGGAAGATCTCGCGGTGCTCGACGCAGCGCACCAGCGCGTCGGTGTTGGAGATGGGCATCGGGGGCTCCGTTCGGGATCGGAAAGGTCGGGTCGGCGCCGCGGCGGTCAGCGCGCGGCGAATTCGCGGCAGGCGTCGATCGCGCGCTCGATGCCAGCGTCGTCGATATCGAGGTGCGTGACGAACCGCAGGCCGATCAGGCCGGTGGCCAGCACGCCGCGCGACTTCAGGTGCTCGAGCAGCGCGGGCACGCGGCCGCCCTCGACCGTGGCGAACACGATGTTGGTGGGCGAGGCGGTGACGGTGAAGCCGGGCAGCGCGGCAAGGCCTTCGGCGAGGCGGCGCGCGCGCCGGTGGTCGTCGGCCAGCCGCTCCACGTGGTGGTCGAGTGCGTGCAGCGCCGCCGCCGCCAGCAGGCCGACCTGGCGCAGGCCACCGCCGACCTGCTTGCGCAGACGGTGCGCCTTGGCGATGAACTCGCGCGAGCCCACCAGCGCCGAGCCGATCGGCGCGCCCAGGCCCTTGCTGAAACAGACCGAGACGCTGTCGAAGGGTGCCGCCAGCTCGGACGCTGCGCGCCCCGAGGCCACCACCGCGTTGAAGAAGCGCGCGCCGTCGAGGTGCAGCGCCAGGCCACGCCGCCGCGCCAGCGCCGCCACTTCGTCGACATAGGCCGGCGGCAGGACCTGGCCGTTCCAGGTGTTCTCCAGCGCGATCAGGCGCGTGCGCGCGAAGTGGCAGTCGTCGGGCTTGATCGCGGCCTCGATCTCGGCCACCGACATCGTGCCGTCGGGCTTCTGCGTCAGCGGCTGCGGTTGGATGCCGCCCAGCACCGCCGCGCCGCCGCCCTCGTAGCGGTAGGTGTGGGCCATCTGGCCGAGGATCACCTCGTCGCCGCGCTGGCAGTGGGCGAGCATCGCGCACAGGTTGCTCTGCGTGCCGCTGGGCATGAAGAGGGCCGCCTCTTTGCCGAGCAGCGCGGCGATGCGCTGCTGCAGCGCGATCACCGTGGGGTCGTCGCCGAACACGTCGTCGCCGACCTCGGCGCGGGCGATCGCCTCGCGCATCGCGGGCGTCGGGCGCGTGACGGTGTCGCTGCGCAGGTCGACGATCGGCCGGCCGTCGACCGGTGCAGGGCCCGGGGCACCGGAGAACGCAGAGGGGTAGGCGCTCACGGGACGGCCCTCCGGGCTTCGCGCTTCAGGGCGCGACACCAGCGTTGCAGCGGCGCGCTCACGGCCGCAGCTCCAGGAAGTTCTTCAGCATCGCGTGCCCGTGCTCGGTGAGGATCGACTCAGGGTGGAATTGCACGCCTTCGAGCGGCGTCGCGGTGCTCGCGAAAGCCCGGTGGCGCACGCCCATGATCTCGCCGTCGTCGGTGGTCGCGGTCACCTCGAGCTCGGCCGGCAGGCTCTCGCGATCGATGGCCAGCGAGTGGTAGCGGATCACGGTGAAGCGCTCCGGCAGGTCGGCAAACACGCCGCGGCGGTCGGTGGCGATCTCGCTCGTCTTGCCGTGCATCAGCGTCCTGGCGCGCACCACCGTCCCGCCCAGGGCCGCCCCGATCGCCTGGTGCCCCAGGCACACGCCAAGCAGCGGCAGCTTGCCCGCGAAGTGGCGGATCGCCTCGACGCACACGCCGGCCTCGGCCGGCGAGCAGGGCCCGGGTGACAACACCAGGTGGTCGGGCTTCAGGCCGGCGATGCCCTCGACGGTGATCTCGTCGTTGCGGAACACCCGCACGTCGGCGCCGAGCTCGCCGAAGTACTGCACCAGGTTGTAGGTGAAGCTGTCGTAGTTGTCGATCATCAGCAGCATGGCGCGCTAACCCTTCGATTCTGGTGGACGTCCGGCGGAGCAACCGGGCTCGGATCCCGCCCGGAGCGCCCAGGGCGCTGGCAAGGGCGGCGCGGCGGGCTCGGCGCGAGCGGGCGGCAGGACGACGGCGTCGGTCGGTGGACGGACACCCGGCCGCGAAAGGCGATCGGAGCGATCAGGCGGATGGCTTGCGCCAGCGCCAGCCGCGGCCCACGGCGGTGATGGGGAGGCCCAAGTACATGCACCGATTATGGCGGCGCGGCGGTCTGAGATTGCGTCCCGTCATGGGTCGCGCGACGGGGCGCCTGGCGCGCTTCGCGCCGGCTGGCGATTCGGTCGGGCACGGGCGCGGCGCCCAGGGCTCTGGGCTCAGGCGCCTGCCGCCTCAGGCACGCTTGCGGCGAAGTCGAGCAGCACCTTCATCGCCCGGCGGCGGTCGCTCGCGAGCTCGAAGGCCTCTCGGGCCCGCTCGAGCGGGAAGGCGCCGGTGATCATCGGCCGCAGGTCGATGCGGCCCTCGTTGATCAGCCGCACCGCCAGGGCGAACTCGGCGTGGAAGCGGAAGCTGCCCACCAGGCTCAACTCCTTGGCGACGATCAGGTTCTGCGGCACCGACACGTCCCCACCCAGGCCGAGTTGCACCACCATTCCGCGCGGGCGCATCGCCTCCAGCCCGGCGCGCAGCGCTCGCTCGTTGCCGCTGCACTCGAACATCACGTCGAAGCTGCCCTTGTCGGCGCTGTAGCGCGCGGTCCAGTCCGCATCGCGCGCCACGTTGATCGTGACCTGCGCGCCCATGGCTGCCGCCACCGCCAGCGTCTCGTCGGTGAGGTCGACCGCGGTGACCTCGGCGGCGCCGTGGATGCGGGCCGCCGCCACGGCCAGCGAACCGATCGGCCCGCAGCCCGAGACCAGCACCCGCTTGCCGATCAATGGGCCCGCGCGGGAGACGCCGTGCAGCGCCACCGAGAACGGCTCGGCCAGCGCGGCATGCTGCAGCGGCACGTGCGCGGCGACCAGCTCGCACTGCACCGCGTCGCAGACCAGCAGGTTGCGGAAGGCGCCCTCGACGTGCGGGTCGCGCATGGCGCTGCCGTAGAAGCGCATGTCCAGACACTGGTTGGGCAGGCCCTCCAGGCAGTAACGGCAGGCGCCGCAGGGGCGGCTGGGGTTGACCGCGACCCGGTCGCCGGGCCGCACCCGCGTGACGCCGACACCCACGGCCGCCACCGTGCCCGCCACCTCGTGGCCCAGGATCATCGGGCGCTTGATCCGCACCGTGCCGAATCCGCCGGCGTGGAAGTAGTGCAGGTCGGAACCGCAGATGCCGCCGAACCCGACCTGCACCAGCACCTGGCCGGCCGCGAGTTCGCCGGCGTCGCGCTCGACCACGCGCAGGTCGTCCGGCGCGTGGATCACCAGGCAGCGGCAGCGCCAGCGCAGGGCGGGCCCGGCGTCGCTCGGATCGGGATCGGGTCGGGTCATCGCGGGCTCCGGGAGGGTCGGGGCGTGAACAAGGTGGCGCCGCAGGGGCTCCGGCACAGGCCCATCGCGGACTCCGACAGCTTCACCCATCGCCCACCGCGGCTCGATGCGCGTTTTCGCCAGTGTCGGTCATCGCTCTTATCATCATACGATACCGGTAACGTCAGGACGCGCGCGATGATCCGTCCCGCCCCAGCCGACCCGAACCGAAAGGCACGACGATGACCTCCGTTGCCACAGCCGCTGCCGCCCGCCTGTTCGACCTCGGCGGCAAGACCGCGCTGGTCACCGGCTCGAGCAAGGGCATCGGCCTGGCGCTCGCCGAAGCCCTCGCCGCAGCCGGGGCGCGGGTGGTGCTCAACGCGCGCGACGCCGCGCGCCTCGAGCAGGCCGCCGGTGCGCTGCGCCAGCACGGGCACGCGGTCGACACCGCGGCCTTCGACGTGACCGACGCCGATGCCGTCGAGCAGGGGATCGCCGACGTGGAGAACCGGGTGGGTCCGCTCGACATCCTGGTGAACAACGCTGGCATGCAGCACCGCGGCCCTTTCGCCGAGTTCCCGGTCGACGCGTGGCGCCGCCTGTCGGCGACCAACATCGACAGCGTGTTCCTCGTCGGGCGTGCGGTGGCCCAGCGCATGGTCGCGCGCCGCCGCGGCAAGATCATCAACGTCTGCTCGGTGCAGAGCGAACTCGCGCGGCCGGGCATCGCGCCTTACACCGCGACCAAGGGCGCGGTGAAGATGCTCACGAAGGGCATGGCCGTCGACCTCGGCCCGCACGGCATCCAGGTCAACGGCCTCGGGCCGGGTTACTTCAAGACCGAGCTGACGCAGGCGCTGGTGGCCGACGAGACCTTCACCGCCTGGCTCGCCAAGCGCACGCCGGCCGGCCGGTGGGGCGAGGTGCGCGAACTCGCCGGCGCCGCAATCTTCCTGGCGAGCGCCGCGTCGGATTTCGTCAACGGCCACATCCTGTACGTCGACGGCGGCATCACCGCCGGCCTGTGACGGCGTGCCGATGCGGCACCGCGCCGGCTAGAACCCTTCCTCGACCAGCTCGGCCGCGCGCAGCAGCGCGCGCGCCTTGGCCTCGGTTTCCTTCCACTCCAGCTCGGGCACCGAATCCGCCACGATGCCGGCCGCGGCCTGCACGTACAGCGTGTTGTCCTTGACGATCCCGGTGCGGATCGCGATGGCGAGGTCCATGTCGCCGGCGAAGCTCAGGTAACCGCACGCCCCACCGTAGATGCCGCGCGCCACCGGCTCGAGCTCGTCGATGATCTCCATCGCGCGGATCTTCGGCGCGCCGGTCAGCGTGCCAGCCGGGAAGGTCGCCTTGAACACGTCGAGGTTGGTCATGCCGTCCTGCAGCAGGCCCTCGACGTTGCTCACGATGTGCATCACGTGCGAGTAGCGCTCGATCACGAAGGCATCGGTGACCTTGACGCTGCCCGTCTTCGCGATGCGCCCGATGTCGTTGCGCGCGAGGTCGATCAGCATCACGTGCTCGGCCCGCTCCTTCGGGTCGCCCGAGAGCTCGACCTCGAGCGCCTTGTCCTGCTCGGGCGTGGCCCCGCGAGGGCGGGTGCCGGCCAGCGGCCGGATCGTCACCTTCTGGCCTTCGGGCGTGCGCTCCTGGCGAACCAGGATCTCGGGCGACGCGCCGACGACCTGGAAGTCGCCCATGTCGTAGAAGTACATGTACGGCGACGGGTTGAGCGAGCGCAGTGCGCGATACAGGCTGAGCGGGCTCTCGGTGTAGCGCTTGCGCAGGCGCTGGCCGATCTGCACCTGCATCATGTCGCCGGCCGCGATGTACTCCTTGCTGCGCGCCACGGCGGCCAGGTAGTCGGCCTTGGCGAACTCACGCTCCACCCCCGAGCCGGTCTGTCGCTTCACCGTGGGCGCGGCCACCGAGTAGCGCAGGCGGTCGCCGAGCTCGGCGAGGCGCCGCTTGGCGCGGAAATAGGCCTCCGGCTGGCGCGGGTCGGCATAGACGATCAGGTACAGCCGCCCCGACAGGTTGTCGATGACGGCGAGCTCCTCGCATTGCAGCAGCAGGATCTCGGGCGTGCCCAGGCCGCCCGGCTTCCAGGTCTTGGCCAGCCGCGGCTCGATGTAACGCACCGCGTCGTAGCCGAAGTAGCCGGCCAGCCCGCCGCAGAAGCGCGGCAGCCCGGGGCGCAGGGCCACCTTGAAGCGCTGCTGGTAGGCCGCGATGAACTCCAGCGGATTGCCCTCGTGCGACTCGACCACCTGGCCGTCAGTGACGACCTCGGTGGTGAAGCCGCGCACGCGCAGCAGCGTCGACGCGGGCAGGCCGATGAACGAGTAGCGGCCGAAGCGCTCGCCGCCGACGACGGACTCGAGCAGGAAGCTGTGGCGCCCCTGGCCCGACGCGTAGGCGAGCTTGAGGTAGAGCGACAGCGGGGTCTCGAGGTCGGCGAAGGCCTCGGCGATGAGCGGGATTCGGTTGTATCCCTCGGCGGCCAGGCTCTTGAATTCGAGTTCGGTGATCACGGGGCAGGCCCTCCAGTCGGACGTCCTTCGACGTCTGGCGTCGGATCCTGGCAGCGGCATTCACGCCGGCTGGCAGGACCCCCTCGGGGCGTCGACGCGATGCGGCCGGAACGGCCGGCGGATCGCCTGTCGACGCGCGCAGCGGTCAGGCCCGGCGGCGCCGGGCCCGGGTCGACCGGCATCGCCAGGGCCAGGCTCCCCGGTCGATCGACCCACGCGTGGACTTGCGCGACGTGAACATTCGAAAAGTCTAGCAGCGCGCCGTGAGGCCACCGCGCCCCCAGGCCGCCAGGTCGATCGCATCGAGCCGGTCGACGTGGACGTCGGCCGGCACCGCGTCGACTGGTTCGCCGTGGTTGTAGCCGGTGCGCACCAGCACGACGCGCAGGCCCGCGGCGCGCGCGGCCGCCGCGTCGTTGGCCGAGTCGCCCACCATGACCACCTCGTCCGCTGGCAGGCCCAGGGCCTCGCACCCCTTGCGCAGCGGCAGCGGGTCGGGCTTGCGACGCTCGAACGCGTCGCCGCCGAACACGTGCTCGAATGCCTCGGCCAGTCCCTTGCGGACAAGCAGCTCGCGCGCAAAGCGGGTGGGCTTGTTGGTCAGGCACACCAGGCGCAGGCCGCGTTCGCGCCACAGCGCCAGCCCCTCCGCGACGCCCGCGAAGACGCTCGAGTGGACGCCGTTGATGCGCTCGTAGTGCGCCTGGTAGCGGCGCCAGGCGTCGTCGTAGCGATCCATCGAGGCGCCGACTTCGGCCAGCGTCGACCGGATCAGGTGCTCCGACCCCTTGCCGATCGTGTTGGCGATGAAGCCGCGCGCCACCGGCGGCAGGCCCAGGTCGGCGAGCGTCGCGTTGAGGGCGACGTCGAAGTCGCCGAGGGTGTCGACGAGCGTCCCGTCGAGGTCGACCAGCGCACCGCGGACGGGCCGCACCGGTGCGCCGCCACTCACCGCAACGCCTCGCGCATCGCCGCGATCACCGCCCGGTAGTCAGGCTGGCCGAAGATCGCGCTGCCGGCCACGAAGGTGTCGGCACCGGCATCGGCCACGGCGCGGATGTTGTCGGTCTTGATGCCGCCGTCGACCTCCAGGCGGATCTCGCGCCCGCTGCGCTCGCGCTCGGCATCGAGCAGACGCCGCACCGCCGCGGTCTTGCGCAGCGCCGACGGAATGAAGCTCTGGCCACCAAAGCCCGGGTTCACGCTCATCAGCAGCACCAGGTCGACCTTGTCGATCGCCCACTCGAGCACGTCGAGCGGCGCGGCCGGGTTGAACACCAGTCCGGCCTTGCAGCCGGCGTCCCGGATGAGCGAGAGCGTGCGGTCGACGTGGGTGCTGGCATCCGGATGGAAGCTGATCCAGTCGGCGCCCGCCTTGGCGAACGCCAGGGCCAGCGCGTCGACCGGCTGCACCATCAGATGCACGTCGATCGGCACCCGGCTGCCGTCGGGGCGCCGCGCGTGCGGACGAATCGCCTCGCACACCATCGGGCCGATCGTGAGGTTGGGCACGTAGTGCTGGTCCATCACGTCGACGTGGATCCAGTCGGCACCGGCCTCGATCACCGCACGCACCTCCTCGCCGAGCCGCGCGAAGTCGGCCGAGAGGATGCTGGGGGCAATCAACGCGGGACGAGGTGGCATCGGAGGCATGGCGGCGGCAAGGGTGTGGACGACGAGGGGCAAACCGGGTCGCCGCATGGCGAAGACGGCCTCGCAGTGTACGGAGCCAGGTCGCCAGGCCTGGGCCGCGGGGACACCGGGGCGACCCGTGAAGGGGCAGCCCGACGGGCCTGGTCAGGCACACCCCGACAAGGTCCCGACGTCGCGATCCCGTCCGGGCGGCTCGGGCATCATGTCCCCATGAACACCCCTCGATTCACCGTCAGCGTCGCAGCCCGCCACCTGCCCGAGTCCTCCGGCGGGGACGAGGGCGGCTTTGCGTTCGCCTACACCGTGACGATCCGCAACGACGGCGCTGCGGCGGCCCAGCTGGTCGCCCGCCACTGGATCATCACCGACGCCTCGGGCCACGTGGAAGAGGTCCGAGGCCTCGGCGTGGTCGGCCACCAGCCGCTGCTCCAGCCCGGCGAGGCGTTCGAGTACACGAGCGGGGCCCGACTGGCCACGCCGAGCGGCACGATGCGCGGAACCTACTTCTGCATCACCGACGATGCACGCTGGTTCGACACGCCGATCCCGGAGTTCGTGCTCGCGACTGCGGCGTCGCTGCACTGATCAGGCCACCACCGGCACTCCCGACCCGTCGCGGCCGCTCAGGCGGTCGGCGGTCCGTCGGGCGTGTCCCGGGCCGGCGGTGGCGGGGCAACGGCTTCCGAGCGCGCCCGTCGTTCACCGCCGCGACGACCGGAGAACATGGTCCACCACACGATGCCGACGAGGATCAGGAGCGCCGCCAGCGCTTCGAGCAGAAGGAGCCACATGGAGTCAGGTTGGGACAGCGGTGAGGGTGCGCCGGCCGGTGCACCGGCGAACGCCCTTTTCAGGGCGATGCGCCTGGGCGCCTCGACCGCGGTGATTCTAGGAATCCTCGCCGCCTGCGCCGCCGTGCCGACCCCGCCCCCGACAGGGCCGTCCTCCCGGCCGCCGACGGCCGGCGGCGCGGGCGCCGCAGCCATCGCGGGCCCGATGGCCGGGTCGCCGGGCCAAGCCGTCGATCGGCCGCGATCGCGCTGGATCGCCGCGTCGTGGGGTGACCTGCCGGGCTTCGACGGTGACCGCCTCGCCGAGTGGTGGCCGGCCTTCCTGGCCGGGTGCACTCGGCCGGCGCCGGGATGGTCGATGCTGTGTGCCGAGGCCTTGCTGCGACCTCCGCCATCGACCGAGGCCGACTTGCGCGGCTGGCTGCAAGCCCGGCTCGGGGTCTGGCGGGTCGAGGCGCTGCCAGGCGCGGCCATCGCTCAAGGCGCTTCTGCTGCC
>JALOSQ010000286.1 GCA_025458335.1 Ideonella sp. | reverse complement strand
TGCTCAACGGCGGCGTGAAGGCCTGGGAACAGGCCAAGCTGCCGCAGACCCAGGAGGTGGTCGAGGTGGCCGCCAGCCGCTTTCAGCCGCAGCTGAACCAGGACCTCATCGCCAGCACCGAAGAGGTTCGCCGCCATGTTGCCGCCAAGGACGCGCTGCTGATCGACGCCCGTCCCGCGGCCTTCTTCAACGGCGAGACCCGCGCGCCTGCGGCCAAGGTGCCCGGCACCTTGCCCGATGCCGTGAACCTGCAGCACGACCGGTGGTTCGTGCCGGGCAGCGCCACGTTCGTCGGGGTCGAGCAGGCCCGCCAGATCGCGGCGGCCACGCCGTTCGATGCCCGCAAGGACACGGTCTCGTTCTGCAACACCGGGCATTGGGCGGCCACCAACTGGTTCGCCATGTCGGAGGTGCTGGGCCACCAGAACGTCAGGCTCTACGCGGGCTCGATGACCGAATGGTCGCGGCATCCCGACGGGCTGCCCATGGCCAACGTGCCGAACCGCGCCATGCAACTGGTCATCGACACGCGGCTCTGGCTCGCCCGGACCTTCAACTGAGGCCATGGGTCGTCTGCCACTGGCGGCCATGATGGCCGCCTTCTTTCTCTTCCTGCTGTTCTCGGTGTCGGTGCGGCAGGCGGTGTTGCTGATGGTGGGCGTCGGCATGGGCGCAGCGCTGGCCGGCGCGCGCTTCGGCTTCACCACCGGCTGGCGCGACCTGATCGAGCAACGCGATCCGCGCGGCGTGGCGGGGCAGGTGCTGTTGCTGGGGCTGGCCAGCCTGGCTGCACTGCCGCTGCTGGGGCAGTTCACGGAGCTGCAGGCCGCACTGGGGCCTCCCAGCGTGAGCCTGTTGCTCGGGGCCTTCGTGTTCGGCCTCACCATGCAGCTGGCCGACGGGTGCGGCTCGGGTACGCTCTACAAGGCCGGCCTGGGCGTTCCGCTCAACATGGGCATCCTGCCGCTGTTCGCACTGGGCAGCTTCCTGGGCTCGGCCCACCTGGACCGATGGCTGTCACTGGGTCAGGTGCCGCCGGTCAGCCTGCCGGGACACATGGGCACCGGCGGCGCCCTCGTGCTGACCCTGCTCCTGCTGGGTCTCGTGCTGGTGGCCGTGCGGGTGTGGGTCGGCGCCGGCCAGCGGTGGCTGGAGCGCCGCTGGCTCTGGGGTGCCGCCGCGCTGGCGGTGCTGGCCACCCTCAACCTGCTCCTGGCCGGGCAGCCCTGGGGCGTGGTGTACGGCTTCGGTCTGTGGGCCGCGAAGGCGACGGTCGCGCTGGGCCTGTTCGACCCTGCGGCCAATGCGTTCTGGAGCCAGGCGGGCAACGCCCAGCGACTCACGCAGACCGTGCTGATGGACGTGACCACGATCACCAACATCGGGATCCTGGCCGGTGCGTTGTGGGTGTCGGCCAAGGCGTCCGCCTCGGCCAGGCCGCTGAGCGCCCGGCAGTGGGCCCTGGGCCTGCTCGCGGGCTTCGTGATGGGCTACAGCTCGCGGCTGGCGTTCGGCTGCAACGTTGGCGCCATGCTCAGCGGCATCTCCACCGGCAGCCTGCACGGCTGGATCTGGGTTCCGCTGGCCTTTGCCGGCACGGTGGTGGGTGTGCGCCTGCGTCGCCGCCACGGGTTCTGAGAGGACGGCTCCTCGTGACGAGACCCCATCGGCTGCAAGCGGTCTTCTGGTTCGGGCTCGCGGCCTTCCTGGCGTGGGACTTCGCCACGTCCGAGCCGGTGGACCTGCGCCAGGAACCTCCACTGATCGCGGCCGGCTCCGGGCAGGCGGCCAGTGGCGGGCATTGCGCGTTGGCCAAGTGAGCCGGGCGAGCGGCGCCCGGCTGCTGGTGCAGCGCGTCGACCGCGGTCATGACCGCGCGCAGTCGTCGAGGATCAGCGCCACCCCCCGGTGTCCGCGGGACCAGACCGCAGCCGACCCGCCAGGCGCAGCCCGTCACGGGCGTTGAGTGTCATCAGCGCGAGGTTGACCGCGCCGGCGACCAGCTCGATCGCCTGCACCACGTAGAACGCGCCGTCGAAGCGGCCTGCGGAGGCCCAGCGGTCCAGCACCAGGGCGCAGGGCACCAGCACCAGCAGGCCGTTGGCCGCGATGACCGGCATGCGCTTCTTCTTGGCCGCCACCAGTCGGCCGCCTCGGGACCTCGACAGGAACGTGCCACTGCCGCCCGCCGTGGCCACCGCCGGGACCAGGATCCAGAGCCCCGGCACGACGATGAGCGACTTGAGCTGCGCCACGGCGTCGTGCGATCCCAGCAGCTCCACGACGATCGTGGACACGAAGAAGGTCGCGATGCACAGCAGGGCGAGGAGTCCCGCGACGAGGTGGATGCGCGTGGGCATGGCGGTCCTTGCGGCGTCATCGATTCTTCGAACGCACTGTAGGAACGACCGGGCCGTGCGCCCAGCCCGACGGCCGCAACACACTGTCGGGCGAACGCCGACAATCGCCCCTCTCCACGCCGGGAGCACGCATGGACCGGTTCGACGCGATGCGCACGTTCGTCCAGGTGGTCGACAGCCGCAGCTATACCCGGGCTGCGGTGCAGCTGAATCGCCACAAGGCCACCATGAGCCAGCAAGTGCAGCAGCTGGAGGACCGGCTGGGCGTTCGGCTGCTCACACGCACGACCCGCGTCGTCGCGCCGACCGAGGAGGGGCGGGCCTACTACCGGCACGCCTGCTCGATCCTGCAGCAGGTGGACGAGGCGGAGGCCCAGTTGCGCAAGGGCACGAGCGCGCCGGCCGGGCATCTTCGCGTGGACGTGCCGGTCGCCATGGGGCGACTCGTGTTTGCGCCCGAGATCCGCGGCTTCCTGGAGCGCTACCCCAGGATCACGCTCGAACTGGGCTGCACCGACCGGACCGTCGACCTGGTGCAGGCAGGCGTCGACTGCGCCCTGCGGGGTGGCCAGCTCGCCGACTCCGGCTTGGCGGCCCGCCGCATCGGCGACCTGCGCTTTGTGCTGTGCGCCGCGCCGCACTACATCGATCGGCACGGTTTGCCCGACCGTCCTGAATCGCTGGTGCAGCATCACCAGGTCGGGTACGTGCTCGCGTCCACCGGCAAGCTCAGGCCGGTGACCTTGATCCGCGAGGGCCGCCAGGTCGAGTTCGACGTGCCGGCACGCTTCGTCACCACCGACAGCGCGGCAGCCCTGAGCGCTGGGCTGGACGGGCTGGGCCTGGTCGTTCTGGCCGAGTTCGTCGCCAGCCACCATCTGGCCAGCGGCGCGCTCGTCCGGGTCTTGCCGGGCTGGCAGTGCCGTGCAGGCCTTCATGGAGTGGGCCCAGGCCCTGCTGCTGCGGCGGCTCGGCCCACACCTGGAGACCCGCCGGGCAGGCTGACCGACCCACCGTGTGCGCTGTGGCCGACTGCCCGCATCGCGCGCCGAATCGACCGTGGAAGTGCCGTTCCGATCGAGGTCGACCGCTTCGATGCCGTGGAGCCGCTCGATACACTGCCACCGCAGCGCAAGGCCGAGGGCGCGCTGTGCGAGACAGCGCGCGCCCGGCCCATCGTTGATCGTCAGCGACGGCAATGTCGCCCACTGACCGAACCATCCACGAGCACGGCGGGGTTCGGGTTCGAGAGAGCATGAGGCCCAGGGCCCGAGGAGCATTTGCATGATGGCCACTTCGACACCCCCTGGCGTCGCGCTGGTGACCGGCGCGAGCGCCGGCTTCGGCACGGCCATCGTGCGCCGCCTGCATGCCGACGGCTGGAAAGTCGTCGCCGCCGCGCGCCGGGCCGACCGGCTGACGGCGCTCGCGGCCGAGGTCGGCGAGCGTGTGCTCGCATTCCCCCTCGACGTGACCGACCGCGCGGCGGTCGAGGCGCTGCCGTCTTCGCTGCCGGCCGGCTTTGCCTCGGTCGACCTGCTGGTCAACAACGCCGGCCTCGCGCTCGGGCTCGAGCCGGCGCAGCGCGCGAACCTCGACGACTGGGAGACGATGGTCGCGACCAACGTGGCCGGGCTGATGCGCTGCACACGCGCGTTGCTGCCCGGCATGGTTGAGCGGGGACGCGGCCACGTGATCAACATCGGCTCGGTCGCCGGCGGCACACCGTACCCGGGCGGCAACGTCTATGGCGCGACGAAAGCCTTCGTCCACCAGTTCACGCTCAACCTGAAGGCCGACCTGCTCGGCACGCCGGTGCGCGCCACCGCGATCGAGCCGGGGCTCGTGAGCGGCAGCGAGTTCTCGAACGTGCGCTTCAAGGGCGACGACGCGCGAGCGGCGTCGGTCTACGCCGGCACCGACGCGCTGACGCCCGAGGACATCGCCGAGGC
>JALOSQ010000040.1 GCA_025458335.1 Ideonella sp. | reverse complement strand
TGCACCTGGAGACCTACTGATGGCCGGCGTGTCGGCCACTTTCGAGACGCTGGTCGTCTCGACGCGCGCCGCGGGCGTCGCGCAGGTGCTGATGTCGCGACCCGAGGTGTTCAACGCCTTCGACGAGCGGATGATCGGCGAGCTCGACGTGGCGTTTGCGGCGCTCGAGGCCGACCCCGCGGTGCGGGTGATCGTGCTGGCCGGTGCCGGCAGGCACTTCAGCGCGGGCGCCGACCTGCAGTGGATGCAGCGCGCGAGCACCGCGTCCGAGGACTGGAACCTGCAGGATGCCCGGCGCTTCGCCGGCATGCTCGCGCGGCTCGAGCAGTGCCCCAAGCCGACGGTGGCGCGGGTGCAGGGCGCCGCGCTCGGCGGCGGGGTGGGGCTGGCCTGCGCCTGCGACGTCGCGGTGGCGGCCGACGACGCGAGCTTCTCGGTCAGCGAGGCGAAGTTCGGCATCCTGCCGGCGGTGATCGGCCCGTACGTGACCAATGCCGTCGGCAAGCGGCAGGCGCGCCGGCTCGCGCTCACCACCACCCGCATCCGCGCGGCCGAGGCGCTCGCCATCGGCCTGGTGCAGCAGGTCGTGTCCGCCGACGGGCTGGACGCTGCGATCGACGCGGTCGTCGCCGACCTGCTCGCGGGCGGGCCGAACGCCCAGCGAGAGATCAAGGCGCTGTTCGCACAGCTCGAGGTGGGCCCGATCACCCCCGAGGTGCGCGAGCGGACCGCCCGCACCATCGCTCGCGTGCGCGGCACCGCGGAGGCCCGCGAGGGCTTCGCGGCCTTCCTCGCCAAGCGGCCCGCTTCCTGGATCCCGAAGGCCTGACCCCGCCATGAACCTCAGCTCCCACGATCCGGTCCTGGTGATCGGCGCCGGCATCATGGGTGCCGGCATCGCGCAGGTCGCCGCGCAGAGCGGCCATCCGGTGTTCCTCTTCGACGTGCGCGAGGGCGCCGCCGCACAGGCCCGCGCGACGCTGGCGCGGACGCTCGATGGGCTGGCGGCCAAGGGCAAGCTCGCGCCCGAGGCCGCGCAGGCCGCGATCGGGCGCATCGCCGAGGTGGCATCGCTCGCCGAGGCGGCCTCGGCCCGCATCGCGGTCGAGGCGATCGTCGAGAACCTGGAGGCCAAGCGCGCCCTGTTCCGCGAACTCGAGGGCCTGATGGCCGACGACGCGATCCTCGCCACCAACACCTCGTCGATCAGCGTCACCGCGATCGCCAACGGCCTGAAGCGGCCCGGGCGGCTGGTGGGCATGCACTTCTTCAACCCGGTGCCGCTGATGAAGCTGGTCGAGGTGGTGAGCGGCCTGCAGAGCGACCCGGCGGTGGCCGGCGCGGTGTTCGACCTGGCGCGGGCCTGGGGCAAGGTGCCGGTGCACGCCAAGTCGACGCCCGGCTTCATCGTCAACCGCATCGCGCGCCCCTACTACGCCGAGACGCTCGCGCTGCTGCAGGAGCAGGCGGCCACCCCCGAGGTGCTCGATGCCTGCCTGAAGGCTGCCGGGTTCCGCATGGGCCCGTGCGAGCTGATGGACCTGATCGGCCACGACACCAACTTCGCGGTCACGCAGTCGGTGTACGAGGCGAACTTCTTCGACAAGCGCTACGTGCCCAGCGGCGTGCAGCGCGAGATGGTCTCGGGTGGCCTGCTGGGCCGCAAGGCCGGCCGCGGCTTCTACCGGTACCCCGAGGGCGTGCCGGCGCTGCCGGTGGCGGTGCACGACGCGCCCACCACGGCCGGTGAGGTCACGGTGCACGGCGAGGGGCCGCTGGCCGACGCGCTCGAGGCCGCGGCGGCGCAGGCACTTGCGCCGCAGGGTTGGGGCCCGGCGCGCGAGCGCGCCAGCGGCTGGACCGGGTTGACGGTCGACGGCGCGGCGCTCGCGCTCACCGACGGCCGGACCGCTGCCGAGCGTGCCGCCGCGCTCGGTCGCCCGGACCTGGCCGTGTTCGACCTCGTGCTCGCGCCAGCGCCGCACCGCGGGCTCGCGCTCGCGTTTGCGCTGGCGCCGCAGGCCTCGGCCGGCTGGGCGGCGCAGGCGCCGGCCTGGCTGGCTGCGCTGGGCTTCGCGCCGCTGCCGGTGGCCGACGCGCCGGGGCTGGTCGTGGCGCGCACGATCGCGATGCTGGTCAACGAGGCTGCCGACGCGGTCCTGCAGGGCGTGTGCACGCCCGAGGGCGCCGATGCCGCGATGAAGCTCGGCGTCAACTACCCGGCCGGTCCGTTCGAGTGGCTGGCGGGCTGGAGCCCGGGCGGGGTGATCGCCGTGCTGGAGGCGCTGGACGCGACCTACCGGGGCGAGCGCTACCGTGTGAGCCCCTGGCTGCGTCGCCACGTCTGGGCGCCCGCGGGAGCGCCGCGATGACGACGCGCCGGATCGACCACGGCCCCGGACTGCGGGTCGAGATCCACGGCGACGGGCCCGATGCCGGTCTCGCCGAGATCGTATTCGGGCCGCCCGGCACGCTGCCGACCACCGACGCCCGGGTCCACGCCGAGATCGCGGCCGTCTGGCCGCTGCTCGATCGCGATCCCGAGGTGCGCGTGATCCTCGTGCGCAGCGAGGGCCGCGGCTTCAGCGCCGGGGGCGAGGTCGGCCTGCTGGCCGACATGGTGGCCGACGAGGCGGTGCGCCTGCGCGTGATGCGCGAGGCGCGCGACCTCGTGCAGGGGATGATCGACTGCGACAAGCCGATCGTCTCGGCCATCCACGGTGCGGCCGCGGGTGCTGGCGCGGCGGTCGCGCTGATGGCCGACGTGTCCATCGCCGCGCACGGCGCCAAGATCGTCGACGCGCACACGCGCCTCGGGGTGGCGGCGGGCGATCACGCCGCCGTCATCTGGCCGCTCCTGTGCGGGCTGGCGAAGGCCAAGTACCACCTGCTGACGTGCGCGCCGCTGTCCGGCCTCGAGGCCGAGCGCATCGGCCTCGTGAGCCTCGCGGTGCCCGACGACGAACTGCAGGACCGGGCCCGCGCGGTGGCGCGCGACCTCGCGGCCGGCAGCCCGACCGCACTCGCGTTCACCAAGCGAAGCCTCAACCATTGGCTGCGGGCCGCGTGGCCTGCGTTCGAGCATTCGCTGGCACTGGAGCTCATGGGGTTTGCCGGCAAGGATGCCCGGGAGGGGCTGGCTGCGCTGCGCGAACGTCGCCCCCCACGCTTCGGACGCTGAGCCGCTCCTGCCCGGTCGGCGCGCCGAAGCGCGCGTCAGCGGGCTAGACTGCGAAGACGTCACGCCTCCACGAGAGGCGTGTCGGTTTTTGTTGACCCGCCTTCTGACCCCGACCCTTCTCAGCGCTTCGGCCGAACTCGCCACGGCCGTGCGGTCGACTGCCACGGTCCCGCACGCGGACCCGGACCTCGAGCGCCTGCGCCGCTGGTATGCCGTGACACGTCACGATTGCAGTGTCGGCATCTTCGAGCGCAACCTCGACACCGGACAGGCGGCGTGGGATGACCGGCTCTGTGCGCTGAGCGGACTGCCGGTCGGGACGCCTGCGAACTCGTTCGAGGCGTTCCTCGCCAGCGTGGTCCCGGCGGACCGGGACCGCGTGCTCGCGTGCTGGATGGCCTCGGGCCGGTCGATGCAGCCGGTGTCCCTGGTCTACCGCCTGCAGCGCCCCGATGGCGCGGTGCGCACGATGCAGGCGGACTGGATCGTCCAGCTGGACGCCGTCGGGCACCGCCTCGCGGCGGGCACCGTGCGCGACGTGACCGAGATCGAGCGGACCCGCCGCGAGGCCGAGCTCGACCGGGTCCAGCTGCTGCTGGCCGCCGACCTCGCGCGTGTGGGCCTGATCCGGCACGAGACCGGGAACGGTCGGTTCACCGTCAACGCGGCCGCCCGCTCGATCCTCGGGCTCGCGGCCGACGCCGCGGTCGACGCGGCGACCCTGCTGGAGCGGCTCCATGCGGACGACCGCCAGCGGGCGGAACAGGCCTTCCGTCTGCCCGCTGCCCTGGTCGGTGGCGACGAACTGCACTGCCGCGTGATCGCAGGCGACGGTCGGGTGCGGCACATCGTGGCCCGCCGCGCTCACGTGCCCGGGCACGCGGGGCACGGGGCGGAGCTGCTGCTGGCGCTGCTGGACGTGACCGACGGCGTCGAAGCCGAGGCTCGCGAGCGGCACCTGGCCGAGTCGCGCGCCATCGCGCTGTCCTTGGCCGACATCGGGGTGTGGGAGGCGAGCGCGACGCGCCGGGATGATGGCTCCTGGCACTGGCAGTCGGTGCTGGATGAGCGCCTGATGGCGATGCATGGATGGGCCGGGCGCTCGCCGTGCATCGACTTCGCGGACTGGCTCGACGTGGTGCACCCGGATGACCGCGCTCGGCTGAAGGAACTCGAGGTGGCGATCGAGCGCGGCGCGTCGGCTGGCCGCGCCGTCGAGTACCGCATCCGCCGGCCGGACGGGGCGTGGCGCCGGCTGCTCTCTCGATGGACGGTGCTGCGAGGCACGGACGGTCGCGTCTGCAGCCTGATCGGTGCGACCCGCGACGTGACCGAGCGGCGCGAGCTCGAGGCGCGCCTGCGCGACGAGCACGACCTGCTGCAGTCCACCCAGCGGCTGGCCCGCGTGGGCACCTGGCGCCGGCGTGTCGACACGTCCAGGCGCGACTGGTCTCCCCAGCTGTACGAGATCTTCCGACGCGATCCAGCGGCCGGTGCGCCGACGCCCGAGGAGCTCAAGCGGTACTTCGCGCCGCACAGTTGGGCGCAACTGGCGCGCCGCATCGACCAGGACCTCGATTCCAGTACCGAGGGCGAGCACGTGATGCACATCCGCCGGGATGACGGCACGACGGGCGTGGTGCGCAGCTGGACCGAGCGGGTCGATGATGAGCATGGCCGTCCGGTCGAGTTCCGAGGCTGCGTGCAGGACGTCACCGAGACCGAGGAGATGCGCGAGGCCGTGGCGTCGACGCGCGATCGGCTGCAGGCGCTGTTCGACCAGGCGATGAACGGGGTGGTCCTGCTCGACGACCAGGCCCGCTACCTCGACGCCAACCCCGCCGCGTGCGCCATGCTCGGCTACACCGTCGACGAACTGAAGCGGCTGTCCTTGTCCGACCTCTTCGTGCCGGACGAGGGCGGCAGCTTCGAGGCGGCGTGGCACCGCTACATCGACCAGCGCCGGCAATCCGGGCGCGCCCGCCTGCGGCGCAAGGACGGGCGCGTCGTCCCGACCGAGTACTCGGCCGTCGCGAACATCCGGCCGGGTCTGCACCTGAGCGTGTTCTCCGACATCAGCGAACGGCTCGACACCGAACGGGCGCTGGAGCGCGCGAGGCTGCAGTTGCGCGAGCTCACGCTGCGCCAGGAAGCCGAGTTCGAGGCCATGCGCGCCGAGCTGGCCCGCGACGTGCATGACGAGCTTGGCCAGACCCTCGGCGCGCTCAAGCTCGAACTCGAGGCGGTGATCGCCGCCCTGACGCCCGAGGCGGCCGCGCGCTTCGACGTGGCCCGCACGCGGCGGCTGCTCGGCACGGCCGTCGGTCAGGTCCGCGATATCGCGCGTGCGTTGCGATCGCCGGCGCTCGACCTCGGGCTGGGGCCGTCGCTGCGGGCGCTGGCGACCGACCTGTCGCTGCGCGGCGACGTGGACGTGCAGGTCGACATGCCCGCGTCGATGCCGGCCGTGGAACGCCCGGTTGCCGAAGTGGTCTACCGTATCGCGCAGGAAGCGCTCACCAACGCCATGCGCCATGCCGATGCGCGAACCGTCGTGGTGGCACTGCGTCAGGATGGGGACGCGACGGTGCTCGAAGTCACCGACGACGGCTGCGGCTTCGACCCGGCGGGTCCGGCGGCGACCTGCGGCCTCGGCTTGCTGGGCATGCGCGAGCGCGCCCACCGTATCGGCGCGCTGCTGCGCCTGCACAGCAGCCCCGGAAAGGGCACCCAGGTCTGCCTGAGCGCCCCGTTGAACAAGAGGAGACTTCCATGATCCGACTGATGGTGTGCGACGACCACGAGATGGTGCGCACGGCGCTCGTTCGCGCGCTGCAGGGCGATGGCCGCTTCACGGTGGTGGCCGAGGCCGACTCGGCCGCCCAATTGCTGGCGCAGCTGGGCGGCGAGACGGCGATCGACGTGCTGCTGCTCGACCTGTCGCTCGGCCGCGACGGCGTGACGGCCGGGCTGCAGACGCTCGAGCAGGTCGTCGGTCGCCGGCCGGACCTGCCGGTGCTCGCGGTGTCGATGCACGACGAGCCCGAGATCGTTCGACGTGCCCTGCAGACCGGCGCGCGGGGTTACGTCACCAAGGACAGCTCGATCGACGTCCTGCAGGAGGCGATCCTGCAGGTCGTGCAGGGCCGGCGCTTCCTCGATCCGAACCTGGTGGAGCCGGTCGTCACGCGCGCGGCGGCGCCGTCGCGCCAGAGCTGGGACTCGCCGCTCACGCCACGCGAGCGCGAGGTGCTGCAGCTGATCTCGGCGGGACAGCGACTGCGCGACATCGCGATCCAGCTCGGCCTGAGCGTCAAGACGGTCAGCACCCACAAGATGCGCCTGATGCAGAAGCTCGACGTGTCTAACAACGCCGACCTGATCCGCTTCTGCGTCGAGCACGGGGTTCGCTGATCGCGGGGCAGCCGGCGGGCCGGTCGACCGGCCAAGGCTTGATCTCGGGCATTTCCCTCGGCCCGGGTTCGGCGGTATGCTCTGATGCGTTGACATCTCGGATGTCACTTCGAGTTGACGCTTCGCCGCGGGTCCTTCCCGGCCGCGCGGATCGTGAACGCGTCCGAAGCGAAAGGACAGCCGCATGAGCACCCGACGTGATGTCCTGTTGGCCTTGCCGCTGCTGGCCGCCGGCTGGGTTGGCCTGCAGTCGATGCTGGGCGGATCGATGGGGGTCGCAACGGCCTCGGTCCGCGCGCCCGTCCAGATGGCCGCCTCGATCCCGGTCGTGGCCGAGGCCCGGCTGCAGGGCCTCGACGCGCGCGCCAGGACGGCCCCCACCACCGCAGGCGGCGACACTGCGCCACCCGACGCGCGCTGATTCGCGGCCCACCGTGCCCCTGCTGCCACCCGACCACCCGGAACGCTTCGTTCTCGCCGAGGAGGTCCATGCCCGTCCGCCGGAGGCGGTCGAGGCTCCGGCTCGGATCACCTACCTGGCCGTGCTCGTCGACGCCGACGATCGCGAGCGCGAACTGGCGCACGTGGCCAGCCTGTGCGAGCGCTATGCGGTCGTGCCGCCGGGTCCCGGGGCCACGCACTTCAGCGGACGGATCGGCGCCCTCAAGCTCAAGTGGGAGAAGCACGGCGAGTTCTCCAGCTACACCATCTTCCAGAAGGGCGAGTCCGAGGTGCCGTTCGCCGAGCCTGCGAGCAAGTCGCTGCCGCCGAACTGGCTGGGCGGGCTGCCCGGGCGGACCGTGGTGGCCGCGCATGCGCGCTTCGTGAAGGGCGGCGAGGGGGTGCCGTCCGCCGATGAGTTCGCCGCCTGTTTCGACGGCAACACGCCGGTGGGCGCGGAGATCGGCGGCGGCGCGGGGCTCGCGTTCACGGACTTCCGGATCCACGACGACGGTTACAGCCGGTTCGTCGTCCTCGACCGCGGCCTCTCGCCCCATCAAGCCGGCCGCATGATCCAGCGGCTGTTCGAGATCGAGGCCTACCGGATGATGGCGTTGCTCGCCTTGCCGGTGGCGCGCCGCATGAGCCCGCGCATCCTGGCGATCGAGCGCTCCCTGGCCACGCTGACCGACGGCATCGCGCGCGACGACGGGACCGACGAGCAGCTCCTTCACGACCTCACACGGCTGGCGGCCGAGGTGGAGAGCGGCCTGGCCGCCACACAGTTCCGCTTCGGCGCCTGTCGCGCCTACCACGAGCTGGTCGTCACCCGCATCCGCGAACTGCGCGAAGAGCGCATCCCGGGGATCCAGACGATCGAGGAGTTCATGGCGCGCCGACTGACGCCCGCGGTGAACACCTGCGCAACGGTCTCGCAGCGGCTGACGAACCTGTCGGACCGTGTGGCGCAGGCCAGCGGGCTGCTGTCGACGCGCGTCGACATCGCGCGTGAGCGCCAGAACCAGGCCTTGCTGTCCTCGATGGACCGGCGTGCCAAGCTCCAGCTGCGGCTTCAGCAGACCGTCGAGGGGCTGTCGGTCGCGGCGATCTCGTACTACGTGGCGAGCCTGGTGGGCTACGTCGCCAAGGGCGTCAAGACGGTCGGCGTCCCGCTCGACCCGGACCTCGCCGCCGCGGTGACGATTCCGATCGTGGCGGTCGTCGGCCTGTGGGTCGTGCGCAAGGTGCGGCGGCGCGCCCACGACGAGGAGGCCCGCCTCGCCTGAGACCACCGGCCCCGGGCATGAGTCGCCCCAGAAGTCCTTCCGAAAGCTGTCCCCGATGTCCCGACCCGTGTTCCCCTTCTCCGCGATCGTCGGCCAGGACGAGATGAAGCTCGCGATCCTGATGACCGCGGTCGACCCCGGCATCGGCGGCGTGCTGGTGTTCGGTGACCGCGGGACCGGCAAGTCGACCGCGGTGCGGGCGCTGGCGGCCCTGCTGCCGAAAATGCAGGCCACCGAGGGCTGCGCCTACGCGTGCGACCCGGATTCGCCGCGCGGCGCCTGCCCGGATTGCGACCGTCTCAAGGGCGTCGTGCCGCGCAAGGCGCGCGCCAAGCCCGGCGGCGCCGTCGAGCCTGCTGCGGTCGCCAGGCCCCGGTCGCACCTCGTGCCGGTGCCGGTGGTGGACCTGCCGCTCGGCGCCACCGAGGACCGCGTCGTCGGCGCGCTCGATCTGGAGCGGGCGCTGTCGCAGGGCGTCAAGGCCTTCGAGCCGGGGCTGCTGGCCAAGGCGAACCGGGGCTTCCTGTACATCGACGAGGTCAACCTGCTCGAGGACCACCTCGTCGACCTGCTGATCGACGTGGCCGCGTCCGGCGAGAACGTCGTCGAGCGCGAGGGCCTGTCGGTGCGGCACCCCGCGCGCTTCGTGCTCGTGGGCAGCGGCAACCCCGAGGAAGGCGAGCTGCGCCCGCAGCTGCTCGACCGCTTCGGGCTGTCGGTGGAGGTGCGCACACCCACCGACCTGGGCAACCGAATCGAGGTCATCAAGCGCCGGGACGCCTTCGAGCGTGACCCCGAGGCCTTCATCCAGGCCTGGCACAAGGAGGACGAGCGCATCCGCCGTCGCATCCTGGCGGGCCGCAAGAAGGTGACCGACCTGCCGGTGCCCGAGGCCGTGCTCGAGCTGGCCGCCCGGCTGTGCATGGCGCTCGGCACCGACGGCCTGCGCGGCGAGCTGACGCTGATGCGCGCGGCCCGTGCGCTGGCCGCGTACGAGGGCGATGACGCGGTCGCGCCGGCGCACCTTCGCCGGGTCGCGCCGCCGGCGCTGCGTCACCGGCTGCGCCGCGACCCCCTGGACGATGCCGATGCGTCGGTGCGGGTGGACCGCGCGGTGGCCGAGCTGTTCGGCGACTGACGGCGCGGGGTACGGCGCATGGCCACCGCCCTCGGCCATCGACCCGGTGCGGTGGCCCCGCCCGGTTCCTCATCGTCCGCGGCCGTTGCCCGCCAGACCCGGGCCCCCGACGGTGCGCCCGAGGGTCCGGACCCGCAGTCGGTGTGGGCCGACGCGCTGCTCGCGGCGCAGCTGCTGGCAATCGACCCGCACGGGCTGGGTGGCGTGCACGTGCGCGCGCAGGCCGGGCCGGTGCGCCAGTGCTGGCTCGACCGCCTCGCCGCCTCGCTGTCGGCCGCCGAATCGGCGCCGGACCCGGCCACCGGGGGTGCTTCGCGGCCGGGCGCCACGACCCGGCCGTCGGTCGACGCCGCCCCTCGGCCGACCGCGGCGCCGCGCAAGCTGCCGCTGTCCATCGGGGACGACCGCTTGATCGGCGGGCTCGACCTCGCCGCCACGCTCGCCTGCGGCCGTCCGGTCGTGCAGCGCGGGCTGCTCGCCGAGTCGGACGGCCGCGTCATCGTGGTGCCGATGGCCGAGCGTCTGGCGCTGTCGGTCGCCGCTCAGCTGGCCATCGCGCTGGACCGCGGCGAGGTGCAGGTCGCTCGCGAAGGTGTCTCGGCGATCGAGCCGGCGCGCTTCGGCGTGGTGGCACTCGACGAGGCCGGCGCCGACGACGAACCGTTTGCCGCGGCGCTGGCCGAGCGTCTGGGGTTCACGATCGACCTGCGCGCCGTCGGCGTCCGCGATGTCGATGCCGCCGACGCGAGCCTGCCCGAGCTCGCGCGACCGGGTCACGGGCCGGACCTGGCAGCCGCCCGGGCGCGTCTCGCGTCGGTCGAGGTGCCCGAGCCCGTGGTGCAGGCCCTGTGCGCGGCGGCGCTCGTGCTCGGGGTCGCATCGCTGCGCGCCTCCTGGTTCGCGCTGCAGGCGGCGCGGGCCAGCGCGGCGTGGCACGGGCGTGCCGTGATCGAGGAAGACGACGCGGCCCTCGCGGTGCGGCTGGTGCTGGCGGGCCGCGCCACCCGCCTGCCGACGGCCGAGCCGCCACCGGAGCCGCCGCAGGAGCCCGCGGAGCCCCCGCCGCCGGAACGCGCCGACGCCGACACGCCGCCCGACGAACCTCCCCCGGACCCGCCGCCCGTGCCCGAGGAACCGCTCGACGACCGCGTGCTCGAGGCCGCGCTCGCCGCGATCCCGGCGGGCCTGCTCGCCCAGCTGGCCCTCGGCGACCGCTCGCGGCAACGCGCGCGCAGCCGTGGCAAGGCCGGCCAGGCCCGGCTCGGCGGTCGACGCGGAGCACCCGCCGGCGTGCGGCGCGAGCGGCCCGGGGGTGCGGCGCGCCTGAGCCTGATCGACACCTTGCGCGCGGCCGCGCCGTGGCAGCCGTTGAGGCGCGCGCAGGCGGGCCTGTCGGGCAGCCCCGGGAGAGACGCCGGGGCGTCCACCGGGCCGGCAGCCCCGCGGGCCCGGCCGGTCGGTCACGGTGCGGTCGACGGTCCCCGGGTGCACGTGCGGCCAGAGGACTTCCACGTGCGGCGGCACCAGCAGCGCAGCGCGACCACCACGGTCTTCGCCGTCGATGCGTCGGGCTCGCAGGCGCTGCATCGCCTGGCCGAGGCCAAGGGCGCCGTCGAACTGCTGCTGGCCGACTGCTACGTGCGACGCGACAGCGTGGCCCTGGTCAGTTTCCGCGGGGCGGGGGCGGAGGTGCTGCTGCCGCCCACGCGATCGCTGGTGCGCGCCAAGCGCGGCCTGGCCGGCCTGCCGGGCGGCGGCGGCACGCCGCTGGCCAGCGGGCTCGACGCCGCGTTCGGCGTGGCCGACGCGGTTCGCCGGCGCGGCGACACGCCGATGCTGGTGCTGCTCACCGACGGTCGCGCCAACATCGCACGCGACGGCAGCCCCGGGCGGCCGCAGGCCGAGGCGGATGCGCGCCTGGCGGCGCGGCAGTGGCGGGCTGCCGGCCTGCGCTCGCTCCTGATCGACACCTCGCCGACGTCGGGGCCGCTGGCCCGGCAACTCGCGCTCGAGATGGGGGCCACCTACCTGGCGCTGCCGCACGCCGACGCGCGCGCGGTTTCGGGGGCCGTTGCGGCTGCGCAACGGTCGGTCGGCGGTCTGCCCGCCTCGACGACGGCCAACGCCCCAGGCCTTCGCGGAGCCACCGTCTCGCGAGCCTCGGGCATCGCCGACCCTGGACGTTGAGGCATGCGCCGAGCGGCCGCCGAACGATGGCCCGACCTGCCGCAGCGGCTCGGCCCGGCGCGGCTCGACTGGTCGCGCGACGGCGCGGACTGGCCGCATCGCGACCGCAGCCGATTCGTCGAGGCGGCCGGCTTCCGCTGGCATGTGCAGGTCTTCGACGCGGCCACGCCGCCGCTGCGTGAGCCAGGGCGATGCATCCTGCTGCTGCACGGCACCGGGGCCTCGAGCCACTCCTGGCGCGCCCTGGCGCCGCGGCTGGCCGAACAGGCCCAGGTGATCGTGCCCGACCTGCCTGGGCACGCCTTCACCGCGATGCCGTGGCCGTGGCAGGCGTCGCTTCCGGGCATGGCCAAGGCGGTGGCGGATCTGCTTGCGGTGCTCGGTGCACGGCCCACCGATGTGATCGGCCACTCCGCCGGGGCGGCCGTGGCGCTGCGCATGGCCCTGGATGGTGGTCTCGATCCGCTCGAGCCGGCGCGGCTGACCAGCCTGAACGGTGCGCTCTTGCCGATGAGCGGCTTTGCCTGGCAGTGGTTCTCCCCGGCGGCCAAGCTGCTCGCCTCCGCCCCGTGGGTCCCCGGTTTCCTGGCCTGGCGGGCGCAGGACCGGCAGGTGCTGCGACGGTTGCTCGACAGCACCGGTTCGCACATCGACGATGTCGGGGAAGCCCTGTACGCCCGTCTCGTGGCCAACCCCGGCCACGTGGCCGGTGCCTTGCAGATGATGGCGCGCTGGGACCTCGACGAGCTGCGCCGCGACTTGCCGCGCCTGACCGACCCGCCGCACCCCTGGCCGCTGCGGCTGATCGTGGGGGACGCCGACCGCACCGTGCCGCCGGACATCTCGGTGCGCGCCCGCCGGTTGCTGCCGCACGCCGATCTGGTGCACCTGGCCGGGCTCGGCCACCTGGCCCACGAGGAGTCGCCGGACAC